>DALYGT010000124.1:1722-5053 GCA_031971375.1 Burkholderiales bacterium
ACCGCGCCGCAGGCCGCCGGCGTCATCCATACAGACTTTGAGAAGGGCTTCATCCGCGCCCAGACCATCGGCTTTGACGACTTTGTCGCGCATGGTGGCGAACAAGGCGCCAAGGAGGCCGGCAAGATGCGCGCCGAAGGCAAGGACTACGTGGTCAAGGACGGCGACGTGATGAACTTCCTGTTCAACGTCTGAGGCGGCGCCGGCCCCGAACTGGACGCCTTCCAACCTATTGCGGACAATGCCCCTGCGGCAGACAGGGACATCCGGATCCGCCGCGCACAACAACGAGATGGACGGAGGAATCATGGCGCAGCATCGCCCGATGAGCGGCGAGGAGAAGAAGGACATCTTCGCCTCGGCACTGGGTACGGTCTTCGAGTGGTACGACTTCTACCTGTTCGGCGTCATGGCGCTGATCATCGCCGACCAGTTCTTTACGCCACTGGACGCGTCGACCAAGACCATCTTCACGCTGCTCGCCTTCGCCGCCGGCTTTGCGGTGCGACCGTTCGGTGCGCTGGTGTTCGGCCGGCTGGGTGACCTGGTCGGGCGCAAGTACACCTTCCTCATCACCATCCTGATCATGGGCGCGTCGACGTTTCTGGTCGGCCTGCTGCCGAGCTACCACAGCATCGGCATCGCCGCGCCGGTCATCCTCATCAGCCTGCGCCTGCTGCAAGGTCTGGCGCTGGGCGGTGAATACGGCGGCGCCGCGACCTACGTGGCCGAGCACGCCCCCGACGGCCGTCGCGGGCTTTACACCAGCTGGATCCAGACCACCGCCACTGGCGGGCTGATGCTGGCCCTGCTGGTCATCCTCGGCACGCGCACCTACCTGGGCGAGGATGTGTTCAAGGACTGGGGCTGGCGTGTCCCGTATCTGGTCTCGGTATTGCTGCTGCTGGTCTCGCTGTGGATCCGCCTGCAGCTGTCCGAATCACCGGTGTTCCAGCGCATGAAGGCCGAGGGCAAGGGCTCCAAGAACCCGCTTGGTGAGTCCTTTGGCCAATGGCGCAACCTCAAAGTGGTGCTGATCGCGCTGTTCGGCGCCGCCGCCGGCCAAGGCGTGGTCTGGTACACCGGCCAGTTCTACGCGCTGTTCTTCCTCGAGAAGATGGCCAAGGTCGACAGCCCGACCGCCAACATCATGGTGGCCCTCGCGCTGATCCTCGCCACGCCGTTCTTTGTCTTTTTTGGCTGGCTGTCCGACAAGATCGGCCGCAAGCAGATCATCCTCAGCGGCTGCCTGATCGCCGCGCTGACCTACTTCCCGCTGTTCGGGGCGCTGATGCACGCCGCCAACCCGGCGCTGGCCGACGCGCAGACCAAGAGCCCGGTGACCGTGTATTCCGACCCGTCGCAATGCTCGCTGCAGTTCAACCCGACCGGCACCGTCAAGTTCACCAGCACCTGCGACGTCGCCAAGGAGTTCCTCGCCAAGAACGGCATCAGCTACCACAACCAACCGGCAGACTACGGCGCGGTGGCCGAGGTCAAGGTCGGCGAGACGGTGGTCAAGTCTTATGACGGCAAGGCCGAGAACGCCAAGGCCGAAGCCGATCGTTTCAAGGCCGAGATGGGCGCGGCGCTCAAGGCCGCTGGCTACCCCGACAAGGCCGACCCGGCCACCATGAACAAGCCGCTGATCGTCGGCATCCTGTTCATCATGGTGTTCTACGTCACCATGGTCTACGGGCCGATCGCGGCGTTGCTGGTCGAGCTGTTCCCGGCGCGCATCCGCTACACCTCGATGAGCCTGCCGTACCACATCGGCAACGGCTGGTTCGGCGGCTTCCTGCCGGCGACCTCGTTCGCCATCGTGGCCGCCACCGGCGACATCTATCAGGGCCTGTGGTATCCGATCATCGTCGCGACGATGACCTTTGTGCTCGGGTTGCTGCTGGTCAAGGACACCCGCGACGGCGGCGCCTACCACACCTAGGAAAAGCTGCTGCGGTGGCGCTACCCGTGCGCGTTGCGGGTACGCGCCAGCCGCACCACCTCGGGGCGCTTGCGCAGGTTGCGCATGACACTGGCCAACTGGACGCGGTTGGCCACCTCGATGGTGAAGCGCACTGTGGTGTAGGCGCTGCCGGTGTCGGCCTCGTCGACCGACACGCCGCTGATGTTCGACTCGGCCTCGGCGATGGCGCGCGCCAGTTCGGCCAGCACGCCAGGCTTGTGCGCGCTGACGACACGCAGCGTCACCGGGAACAGGCCCTCCATGTGCTCGTCCCACTCGACATCGATCCACCTCGATGCATCGGTACGGCGGCGCTTGCGGCGCACTGCTGCGCAATCGTGGGTGTGGATGACCAGCCCGCGACCGCGGTCGATCAGGCCGATGATGGGGTCGCCGGGCACCGGCTGACAGCAGCTCGCGTACTCGATGGCGCCACCCTCGCCGCTGTGTACGGTGATGGCGCCGAGGCCTTGGGCGCCGCCGCCCTCGCCTTCCTCCTTGCGCAGCAGACGACGCGCGATGTCGAGCCCCTGCCGCTTGCCGGTGCCGATCTCGGCGAGCAGGTCCTCGCGTCCAGCAAGGTGCATCTCGTGCGCGACCTGTTGCCACTGGCGCGTGCCGATGTCACCGATGCGGTGGTGGAAGGCGCGCAGCGCCTGACTCAGCAGTCGCTCGCCGAGCGCCACCGAATCCTCGAGCTTGAGTGTGCGCAGGAAATGACGGATCTGGTGACGCGCCTTGCCGCTCACCACGAAGTTGAGCCAGCGCGGGTTCGGGCTGGCATGCGCTGCGGTGACGATCTCGACGCGGTCGCCATTGCGCAACTCGGTGCTCAGCGGGACCAGGCCGTCGTTGACACGCCCGGCGATGCAGCGGTCACCGATGTCCGTGTGCACGGCGTAGGCGAAATCGACCACCGTGGCGCCGCGCGGAAGCGCGAGGATCTTGCCGGCCGGCGTGAACACGTAGACCTCGCCAGGGAACAGATCGACCTTGAGCTGCTCGAGGAATTCGCCGGCGTCCGGGCTGTCGGCCTGCGTCTCGATCAGGTTCTGCAACCAGCGCGTGGTCGAGAGCTGGATGTCGGAGAGGGCCGACTCGGGCTTGCGGTAAAGCCAGTGCGAGGCGACCCCGGTCTCGGCGAAGCGGTGCATCTCCTGGGTGCGGATCTGGAACTCGACTGGATTGCCGAAGGGGCCGAACAGCGTGGTGTGCAGTGACTGGTAGCCGTTGGCCTTGGGGATGGCGATGTAGTCCTTGAACTTGCCGTGGATCGGCTTGTAAAGCGAGTGCAAGGCACCGAGCGCGGTGTAGCAGGCCGGCTGCTCGCGCACGATCACGCGCAAGCCGTAGATGTCCATCACC
>DALYGT010000125.1:0-5039 GCA_031971375.1 Burkholderiales bacterium
TGTCGGCCTCCAGCCGGTCACCCATACAGCCAAAAGCCAAGTCCGCTGGCGCGTTGTAGCGGGCGATCGCACAAGCGAACTCGAGGGCTGCAGCTTCGGCCTGCGGGTGCTGTGAGCACACGTCGAGGTGTTCCGAGCCCGTAGTGGACGTCAACGCGCGCAACACACGCAACGCCACGCCGTGGGGCAGCATCAACATGCTGTTTTCCATAAGACCGCCTTTTCCATTCAGGGTGACAGTCGACAGCACTGTGACCCCCGGTACTTTGGGTATCGGTTTGACGGCTGCTTCCCCATGGTGGGTGGCCTTTTTCGCTACAGAGTAGCAGCTGTTTTTAATTTGTCTAATTTATAAATTTTCAGGCCCATCATCGGGACGATTCGGGGGCCTGATGACCTGCGGCTTTCAGCGGCAGACCTGATCCATCTCAGGGTCTCCGGCGGCACTCTCTGTAATCTCTGCAAGGCGGACACTGGTTGACTGCCAAGTGCGCCAGCGGGGGGAGGCTTGATGATGACAACGGGCAGATGCAGGGTCGGCGACCTCGCCATCACTGTGAACACCGACCTGCCAGAGAACGCCGGTACCGTTGTTGAGGTACTGGCAGTGCGCGTTCACGACCGCGCGTGGGGCGACCGTCACGGGCCCCTGTGCCTGGTGCGTGCAGCAGGATCCCGCCCGCTGCAATTCAACGTCATGATCGATGGGAAGGCGCGGCGCCACATCGCCCGATTGGGCGTGGTCCCCGACAGCAGACTGATGCCGATCACGCCGCCGCCGCAAGAACTCGTCGCGCGACGCGACAGGGGTGTCGAGGCGAGCTGACGGCCATGCTTGGGCCATCCTGCGAGGAAGCGGGGCTGGCGACGCAGAGCGTCGGCCAACGATCGACTGGCGCGCCCGAGACGATTCGAACGTCCGACCCCTGCCTTCGGAGGGCAGTACTCTATCCAGCTGAGCTACGGGCGCGTGCGGCAGATTCTACCCTACCCGGTCTGCGCTCCCGCTCGGAGTTCGGCCGCTGCTGCAGACAGATGCTGCTCGAAGGCATCGGCCACCGGCGAGTGCCGCTTGCCGCGCGGCCGCACGATGTGCCACTGCGAATCGATCGGAAAGCCCTCCGCCGTCAGCTCGCACAAACCCTGCTCCGGCAGATGGCCGTGGAGCGAGTGCGCCGAGACCACGCCGAGGCCGAGTCCGCCTGCCACCGCCTGCTTGACCGCCTCGTTGTTGCCGAGCTCGAGCCGGATGCGCGGCCGGATGCCGAGCGCGCGGAACTGTCGGTCGCAGGCCATGCGCGTGCCCGAGCCGCGCTCGCGCAGGACGAAACTCTCGGCGCCGAGTTGCGCTGCGGTCACGGTGGCGGTACCAGCCAGCGGATGTCCCAACGGCGCGATCAGCACCAGCGGGTTGGGCATGAACACGCGGTCCTCGAGTTCCATGTCAGCGGGCGGCTGGGACATCACGTAGAAATCGTCGAGATTGCGCTGCAAGCGCTCGACCACGCCGTCACGGTTGAGCACCACCAGCGAGGCGTCGATGTCCGGAAACTTGGCGCAAAAGGTGCCGAGGATGCGCGGCACGAAGTACTTGGCGGTGCTCACCACAGCGACACTGAGGCGGCCTCGGGTGAGCCCCTTGAGCGCGTCGATGCGCTGCTCGAAGCCGTCCCACTCGCCGGTGATGCGGCGCACCGTCTCGGCAAGGTCGCGGCCGACATCGGTCAGATGCACGCGCCGCGAGATGACCTCGTAGAGCGGCATGCCGACCGCCTCGGTGACCTCGCGTAGCTGCATCGATGCGGTCGGCTGCGTGACGTGCATGGCGCGCGCGGCGCCGCTGACGCTGCCGGTATCGGCAAGGGCGAGAAAGAGACGCAGCTGGCGGAAGGTCACATGCATGGTGTTGCTCCTTGCGTGTTGGCGTATCGAGCCAAAGGTCATGGGTTGCAACGGTCGCAGCGGTCGGGCGATGCCCGGCGCGCCAGCGGCCGCTGCTCATCGTGGCCGCAGCGCGGGCACGCCCAGCACTCGGCCTTCGGCACCTGCGTTGGTGTGCCGCAGGCCTCGCACGGTGCGCCGGGGATGGCCTCGAGCGGGCCATAGCCGGGTGCGGAGCAATCCGGGCACGGCGTAGCAAGACGCTCCGCCAGCGCGGCGGCTGCGCGGCCGATCATCCGCATGCGCGTCGGGTTGCGGTGGGCGCGCATGTCGGTCTGTAGCCACACCGGGCCTGAGCCGAGCGCCACCTTGACCCGCGCGGTGAAGTCGGCCTCGTTGCTACAGGCCTCGTCTCGCGCCTTTTCGAAGTGGGCTTCGCCGGGTCGGCCCAGCAGCAGGCCATGTACGGGGAAGCCCGCCTCGCAGGCGAAGCGCAGCGCGTCCTCGACGCTCGTCACCTCGCGCATCTGCCAGTTTGTCTCCGGGCCCTGCACGAAGCCCTCGACGGCGTATCCGAGCTCGGCATCCCACCAGACCAGCAGCTCGCGCCCCCAGCCCGAGATGCCGAGGAAGGGGTCACCGCCGAAGCTGCCTTCGCTGCCGAGGCCGTAGCGGCTGCCGCCGAGCTCGCAGGCGAGGTGCGCCTTGGCCAGCGCCGCATCACGCATGGTGCCCTGCCGCTCGATCTCGCCGCTGAAGGTGCCGAGCGTGTCGGTGTCGAAGCTGACGAGCTCTTGTACTGCATAGCCGACGCGGTCGAGTGCCGATGCGATGGCGGAGGCCTTGCGGTGGCGTGTGAGAAGACAGACACGTTGCGGGTGACTCGATAAACTCATAGATATTAGTCTATGCCAGCAAAGTCAAAAATCGACTGGGACGAATCATAGTCTCTCTCTATGATCGCGCCAACTCACATCGGGAGACCTCCATGCAGAACTTCCTCGACCCGGCGATCCTCTTCTTCGTCTTTGGCGTACTGGCCGGCTTCGCCCGCTCCAACCTCGAGGTCCCGCAGCCGATCTCGCGCTTCCTCTCGCTCTACCTGCTGATGGCGCTTGGCCTCAAAGGTGGCTTTGCACTCAACAAGTCGGGCCTGACACCGGAGGTGGCGATCAGCCTCGGTACCGCGATCCTGCTCGCAGTCATCATCCCGCTGATCGGCTACAAGCTGCTGCGCCGCGTGGTCGGTGGCTTCGACGCCGCGGCGGTAGCGGCGACCTATGGCTCAGTGAGCGCGGTGACCTTCATCACTGCGACGCAGTACCTCGAGTCGCACCAACTCCCGTTCGGCGCGCACATGGCGGCTGCGATGGCGCTGATGGAATCGCCGGCGATCATCATGGCGGTGGTGTTCGCCAACATGCTGCGCCGGGAGAAGGCAGCGGCCGGGGGCGCGACGACAGCCGGTGGCGACGGCCACACACCGCTGGGCAAGATCCTTCACGAGAGCTTCACCGATGGCGCGCAGCTGCTGCTGCTCGGTGCCATGGCGGTCGGCATGATCACCGGCGAGGCCGGCAAGACGGTGATGGCACCGTTCTCGGTCGACCTGTTCAAGGGCATGCTGAGCTTCTTCCTGCTCGACATGGGCCTGATGGCGGCGCGCAACATCGGCGAACTGCGCGGCAAGTCACCGATGCTGGTCGGCTACGGCGTGATCGGTCCGCTGGTCCATGCCGGCCTCGCGCTCGGCCTGTGCGTGCTGTTCGGCATCGGCCCGGGCGAGGGCTCGCTACTCATGGTGCTGGCGGCGAGCGCGTCCTACATCGCGGTGCCTGCGGTGCTGCGCTTCGCCATCCCCGAGGCCAACCCGAGTCTGTACTTCGGCCTGTCGCTAGGCCTGACCTTTCCGCTCAACATCCTGTTCGGCATCCCGCTCTACGTGGCGGTGGCGCACACTGTGCTGGGTTAGCGGTGCCCTCACGGCAGACCGGTTCAGGCGCGCCTTCGGGCGCGCTCTTTTGCGCGGCGCTAGCGCGCGCCGGTCGCCGTGCCGCCGCCAAACAGGAAGCGCGACAGACGCGACGCCAGCCCCTCGCCGCCCGCCACGCCGTCGAGCGCCGCACCGGTGGCCACACCGAGCGCTGCGTTACCGGCAACATCGGCGGCGATCTCGCTGGCTGACTTGGCGGGCCCGCCACAGGTCTCCGACATCTTCGAGGCATCGACGCGGTCGGCAGCGTCCAGCGCGACGTTGCCGCCGATGACCAACGGCGCCGCCGCACCAGCGGTGACCAGCAGCAGCACAGGCGACGCGATCATGCGGCCGATATACAGGTCCTCGTGGACGTCGTTGGAGCGGATCGCGGTCTGACAGCCTTCGGTGACGTACTGCGGCTTGCTGTCGTCGAGCGCTATCGCCGTGGCGCGGGACGTGCTGACGCACCCGGCGAGCAGCACGCTGAGCGCTGACACGGCCATGGCGGCCGTCGCCGCCCTACGCAGATACGCAGTATCAAAAGGTGCCATGTCACCTTTCTAGCGCATCCGACTGACTTGATGGGGATATTTCGCACGCGGGCTGCACGCCCGCAAGCCAGACGGCGGCTCGGGCGCAGCTCCGGCGTCGCGGACCTAGTCCTCCCAGAGGTCGAGCACGGCGCCCTTGCTGGCGCTGGCTGCGTTCTTGGCGAACTTGGCCAGCACGCCGCGGGTGTAGCGCGGCGCTGGCGCCTTCCACGCCGCGCGGCGGCGGGCGATCTCGGCATCCGGCACGTTGAGCTGCAGCAGCAACCGGTGCGCGTCGATGGTGATCGAATCGCCCTCCTCCACCAGTGCGATGACGCCGCCGGCATACGCCTCCGGCGCCACGTGCCCGACCACCATGCCCCACGTACCACCCGAGAAGCGACCATCGGTGATCAGGCCGACGCTCTCGCCGAGGCCCTGGCCGATCAGCGCGCCGGTCGGCGCCAGCATCTCCGGCATGCCGGGCGCGCCCTTGGGGCCCAGATAGCGCAGCACCATCACGTCGCCGGCCTTGATCTTGCCGGCCATGATCGCCTCGAGTGCCGATTGTTCGTCGTCGAACACGCGCGCCGGACCGGTGATGACCGGGTTCTTGAGGCCGGTGATCTTGGCCACTGCACCCTCAGGGC
>DALYGT010000126.1:0-5038 GCA_031971375.1 Burkholderiales bacterium
TTCGAGCGCTTGGCGATATTGCCCAGCACTTCACGCATAGCCTCGGCTTCGCTGGCGCCACGTTCGATCAGGCCTTGGGCCAGATCTTCGGTGCCATGCTCGCGGCAAAGTCCGGTGATACCGGCGACGCGGGAGCGCTCATCGGCCGCAGCCTGCGCCCGCACCGCCTCGATGTCGATGGTCGGTTCCATGGGGTTGTTGGGGGTTGGGGGGTTGGGTGCGGCCGGGGCCGCTGTTGCGCCGGGGTCGAGTTGACGCCCGATCCCGACGCTGGAGTCGGCCGGCACGCTGACCACGGACACCTCGTGGGGTTGCCATGAGGTGGCCAGGATGCCGTCTTGGCCGTCCTGGCGGAGGGGTGCTGCGTCGGTGATGCTGTAGCCCACCGACACATTGCGCAGGATGCCGTCGCGCACCTCGGCGAGCTTTTCTTCCGCGAACGGGGATCGGCTGAATCTGACCGAGACCATGCCGCGACCGCCATCAATCCAGGCCCGCTCGATCACGCCCAGCACGCGGTCCGGGTCGTGATTCCAAAGCAGCGGTGCTCCATCGTTGAGCCGGCTCATGTCCATGGCGCCCTCCGCATGGCTCAGCACCTCGCGGCCGAACCACCGATCAACAGGCGTTTCGCTGCTGAAGCTGAATTGCAGGGTGCGCGATACTTCGCCATCGGCTGCACCTGCGCGCGCGGCTGTTGCGTAGTCGAATGTTGCGACACGCCGAAGCGGTTGACTGTTTAGCTCGCGCAGCTCCAGCATTGGCGCCAGTTCCTGTTCGCGATTCAGCGTAGCGGCACCACTCCGGTCGTCCTGCAACGACTTGATCCGCTCTGCCTTGGCGTTGGCCCAGGTCTGTCCGGGGTCGCCGCCCCAGGCCGCCCATGCCACGCGGCCGGCGCTGGGGTAGCCGTCCTCGCCGGGGCTGAACCCCTCGCCCTGCTTATCCACCTCATGGCGGGCGAACCATGCCGCCATCGTGATGACCGTGTCAGGGCTCAGTTCATCGCCCGACAGGATCTGCGTGGCCCTGGCTGCGGCGACCGCAGTGCCGCCATCGCGGCCCTCATCCTTCCAGTCGCGGTAGCGCTGCGCCTCCTCGCGCATGCCGTCCGTGGGCATCAGATCGATCTCGGTGCCGCTGACGTCTGCCATCAGGTCGGCCCTCCTGGTTGCTCCGCCAGATCCTCAGTCGTGTCGGCGGGATGGCCTCCGCCTCGCCCGGACTGTCGCTGTTGGCCGCTGTGTCGTCGGGGCTGTAGGCGTCCTGCGGGATGATCGAACCAGGCGGCCGTGCTTGCGTCAGGCCGGCGCCGGAAACCTTGCCTGGGTCGATGTCGAGCGTCAGGCCCAGCTCCTGCGCCCTCGCGCGTTCCTCTGCCAGGGCGGTCAGCAGCTCCTCCAGGTCGCCGCCGCCGGCCGCGACCACCTCGCCCTGAGTCTTGAATCCGCACCTGACGGCGTCCTTGTAGGCCCCGACCTCCTTCTGTGGGTCGACCCATTCCCATCCCCTCGGAAACCATCGCACCATCGCCAGGCGGCTGGTGTCAGGCGTCGCGCCCGGGATCTGCAGCGCCCCAGATTCCAGGGCGGCCTCAAGCCACCGCATGAACACCGGCCGGCACAGGTGTTCAATAAGCCAGTCCTGCAACATCCGCCAGTGCTCGCGGTCCTCCAGCAGGCTCAGGCGGCTGCTGCTGTAGTTGCTCTGGCTGTAGTCGCGGCTGATCGTTTCGTAGCTGCAGCCGATCGCAGCGGCGACAGCGCGCAGCATCCCGCGCAGGAACGGCTCGAACTGGCCGTCTGGCGCGTCCAGCTGCGGCACGCTGACGGTCTCGCCAGGGGCCAGGTACTTGAACACGCCAGGCTCGAAGTTGCTGACCCGCTCGTCGTCGTAGACCTCGTCGCCCTGCAGCTCGCCATCCGGGCTCTGGATGAACCCCATCAGGCTGCTGCTGGCGCGGGCCCGCACGACCTCGGCCTGCTCGTATCCGGCCAGGTGGTGCAGCCGCTGGATTGCGGACGCCGTCCATGGCACGCCGCGAGTCTGGTTCGGTCGCTCAGAGATGAACAAGTGCCGCACGTCCGACGCGGGCACCTCAACCACGGCTCCGCCAACGCTGTTCACCAGGTCGCCAGGGTGGCGCGTGCGGAACGCATACGCCACCGGGCGCTGCCAGCGGTCAACCTTCACGCCCATGCGCCACTGCTGGCCGTCAGGCTCGGCGCCGTGGCTCTTGCCTTCGTCGCAGTAGTCCGACTCCAGGACCTCCAGGGCCAGCGGGGTGCGGCCGTTGCCCACCGCCTGCGGGACCAGGCGGATGAACACCTCGCCCGACTCAGCGACCGAGGTGATCGCCAGCCGCAAGATCTCGGCAAACGACAGCCGGCCGGCGACGTGGCAGGTGTCAGCGTGACACCAGTCCTCCCATGCCCTCTCGATCTGCCGGTTGATGTTCGCGTCAAGTCGGCCGTCGCCGCGTTGCATCGGAACGCGGCCCTGCAGCCGGATGCCGCGACCCACGACATTCGCGCCGATCGCCCGGATCGCCTGCCTGGCGTAGGGGTTATCACGGACCAGCTGCCGGGATCGGTTCCGCAGCCTGATCAGGCTGCCGTCAATCTCAGCATCGGCGCTGGTGCCGGACGTGACCCAGTCGCTCGTGAGGCGGCTGATCATCGCGCCCTCGTAGGCGCGGCGCCTGGGGGGCGTCGGCTCGGGCTTGCGCTTGCGCTTCGCCATCAGCTGAACCTCACGAACAGGTTGCCGGGGTTGCCGAGTCCCTGGGCCACCTTCTCGGCGGCGCGCTCACGGGCGACGATCGCCTTCAGCTGCGCCTCCCGCTGCATCAGCTGGCCCAGATCCTGCGCGGTAAAGCTGCGGCTGCCGATGGTGTACTGCTTGGCCTTCTTGGCGATCAGCTCGCGGATCGCCAGCTGCACGGCCTCCAGGTCCTGCTCGGCCTGGCTCCTGCCGTCGAACGCCGCAGGCTGGCCGGTGTAGTACAGGCTCGGCAGCACCGTCGTCGTGCCGTTGCCGTACGGCACCACCAGGGCGCCGCTGGTCAGCCGCGTCTCCCAGTACCAGGTGCCGGCGTCGAATCCGGTCGTGGTGCCGGCGCTGATGGCCATGTTCCAGCCGCCGTCGCTGCGGGCGGTGCCGACCACCGTTGCGCCCTCGTGGTTGACGTGCGTGCGCAGGTAGGTCGTCAGCGTCCAGCTGGCCGACGTGGCGGCGCTGCCGTTCAGGTCAACCCCCGCCGGCTCGATCCACTGGATCGTGGTTCCTGCCCTGATCTCTGCGGGGACGGTCATAGGGTGGCCTCCTGGCCGGACTGTAGC
Organism: Burkholderiales bacterium; assembly: GCA_031971375.1. GTDB lineage: Bacteria > Pseudomonadota > Gammaproteobacteria > Burkholderiales > UBA3065 > UBA3065. The sequence goes on from DALYGT010000126.1 coordinate 3,342, forward strand.
GGCAAAGAAAAACCCCCGTCTCCGCGACAGGGGCCGATGCCCACGCACTCCACGCCCATCCTACCAGCCCTGCACGAACCCAGCAGCGGGCCGCGGCGGGCGGCGGCGCGGCTGCTCGGCAGGTGCCGCCGGCGCCGGTGTGCCCGCGTCGGCAGCCTTGGCCAGCTGCTGCCACATCGTCGCCCGGTTGTAGCGGCGGCGCACCAGCTCCAGCAGGGCTAGGCAGTAGACCGTCAGGTCGAGCGGTTCATTGCGCGCGCCGGGTGGCTTCTGCCACTCGAGCACCTGAAACCCCTTCACCGTGCGCGGGACCAGTCGCTCGCAGGTGAGCCCCCGCAGGAACTCTTCGGTGGCGTTCTGCCCGAAGTGGACCGCACCCTCGCGCTTCAGCCTGGCGTAGATGGTGCGCTTCAGCCCATCGGTGCCGACCATGTAGAGCGTGACGCCGCCTTTGATCGTGACGCCGCGGGCGTTGACGTCGACCTTCCGGCCGCGGCTGAGCGGTGGTGATGCCTTGACGCTGCTGCCCTTGAGTGCTACCACCCCATCCCGAGCGTGGGCCCTGCAGTAGGCGTAGGCCTCCTGGGTGAAGTGGCCGCCGGTGTCGATGCCGCAGTGCCGCACCTTCATCACGGTGCCGCCCTCGCGGGGCCAGGCGGTCTCGCGGATCGTCGTGACCTGCTGCCACACGTCACTGGCCGACGGATCGCCCTCGATCTTCTGGTGCCAGATGAGCCACTTCTCCTCGTCAGCGCCGAATCCCCAGATGGCCACCTCCAGCCAGGTGTCCTGCACGTCGACGGCCATCAGCAGCAGCACCACGCCAGCCGGGCACCAGCCGGTCTGGTAGCCCTCGGCGGCAGCACGCTCCATCAGCCCGTCGGCCGAGACCTTCGCCACGGCTTCATCCTCCCACGCCTCGGCGGCGCGCTTGTTGACCCAGCCCTTGAGCAGCAGCGGGTCGCCTTTCGCCCGCAGGAACTCGTCGCGGATCATCTCCCAGCTGGTCCAGCCAGCTGGAGCGTACCAGCCCGGCAGGTGAAAGCCGGCGGTGATGCCGTCGCCGGCTGTGGTCGCTCTCCATTCCGCACCCAGCAGCATCGACGTCTTGTGGTGCTCCGCCACCCTCTCACCGCATGCTGGGCACTGGCACCACACCTCACCATCAGGGCGATCCCAGCGCATGTGCTCGCGCCACTGCAGCACCTCCCGCGCACCACAGCATGGCATCAGCATCGCCAGCCGCCGACGGTCGCTCCTGCTCTCGAACTCCGCCGTGATCCGGCACGCTCCCCTGGTGCCTGGTGTGCTCGTGATCAGCACCTTTCCCATCGGAAACGTGCTCGTCCGCGTCTCCGCGTTCTCCAGCGGGTCGCCCTTGTCGTCGGCCTCGAGCGGGTAGCTGCTCACCTCGTCCGCCGCCAAGTAGGCCGCTGGCATGCTCTGCAGGCCGCTGCCGCTGTTCGCACCGGTCAGCACAAACAATCCGCCTCTGAACTCCTTCAGGAACATCGTGTTGCCCGAGTCCCGCGACCGAGCCGGTGCGATCAGCTCACTGAGCACTGGTGTCTCCTTCAGCAGCGGGTCCAGGCGTTGCCGGTTCAGCCGCTTCGCCATGTCGAGCGTCGGCTGCACCAGCAGCGTCGGCCCTGGCCACAGATGGATCACCGCCCCCAACCAGTTCAGCACCACCTCGG
>DALYGT010000127.1:0-5028 GCA_031971375.1 Burkholderiales bacterium
CACCCGTTCCGGCCCGCCGCCATCATCGGCAAGTCCGCCCGCCGCGAGGACACCGGACAACTGTCCGAACTGGCGCGTCTTCTCGCTGCGCGCGGCCTCGACGTGCTGATCGAGCGCCACACGCATGAGTGTCTCGCCGATGACACCCTTGAGGCGGCGGACTTCGAGCGCATCGGCCAAGAGGCCGACATCGCCATCGTCGTCGGCGGTGACGGCACCCTGCTCACCGTTGCACGTGCGCTCGCCGCTCACGGTGTGCCACTGGTCGGCGTCAACCGCGGTCGGCTCGGCTTCACGACCGACATCGCCATGGGCAGTATGCAGCCGGCATTGGCACAGATCCTCGACGGCCAGTACACCGCCGAGGACCGCACCCTGCTCGAAGCCACGCTGACCCGCAGCGGTGTGACCATGCTGCGCACCCTTGCATTCAACGACGTGGTGGCGAGCCGCGGCGTGCAGGGCGGCATGATCGAGTTCCGCGTGCTGATCGATGGCGAGTTCGCCTATGAGCTCCGCGCCGACGGTCTGATCATCGCCACGCCGACCGGCTCCACCGCCTACGCACTGTCGAGCGGCGGGCCGATCCTGCACCCCGCGGTGGCGGGCCTGACCCTGGTGCCAGTGAGCCCGCATACCCTCTCCAACCGGCCGATCGTGGTCAGCGACGACAGCCGCATCGAGGTCATCCTGCTGCGATCGACCGAGGGCAGCGTCTACTTTGACGGCCGCGACAACCACACCCTGCTCGCCGGCGACCATCTGGTCGTCCACGCCAGCCCCGACCGCGTCCGCCTGCTGCACCCGGCCGGTTACAGCTACTTCCGCACCCTGCGCGAGAAACTCGGCTGGAGCGGAACGCCGCAGCCTGGCAACTGACCCGCGATGCTGCGCGCGCTCGGTATCCGCGACTTCGTCATCGTCGACCGGCTCGATCTCGAGTTCGGCACCGGCTTCAACGTGCTCACCGGCGAGACCGGTGCCGGCAAGTCGATCCTGCTCGACGCGCTCGACCTGCTGCTTGGCGGACGCGCCGAATCCGGCATGATCCGCCCCGGCGCCGAACGCGCCGAGCTCACCGCAGAGTTCGAGTACGCGCCAGGCAGTGCAGTCGGTCGCTGGCTTGAAGCCAACGATTACGCAGAGACACCCGGCGAGTTGCTGTTGCGGCGCGTCGTGGACACCAGCGGTCGCTCACGCGCCACCATCAACGGACGCCCCGCTACCCTGGGACAATTACGCGAGGCGACCGAGCAGCTGGTGGAGATCCACGGCCAGAACGCCCATCTCATGCTCACCCGGCCCGCTGCGCAAAGGGGCCTGCTCGACCGCTTTGCCGGCGCGGGTGTCGCCGCTGCTGCAGCAGCCGATACGTACGCCGCGTGGCGCGAGGCTGATGCCGCCTTGCGGGATTGGCTGACGTCTGCCGATGCATGGGCGGCGCGCCTCGAGACGCTGCGTCACGACATCGCCGAGCTGGAACCGCTGGCCGCCGACCCGGCGGCGATCGAGTCGCTCGAGGCCGAGCATCGTCGGCTGGCGCATGCGCAGAGTCTCATCGAAGCGGTGCAGATGGCCTTGCAGCAGGTCGATGACGGTGAGGTCAACGCCCATGACCAGTTAGCGGGCGCCCTGCAACGCGTCGACGCCGTCGCCGGGCTGGATGCGCGGCTCGAAGAGGCGCTGGCGGCGCTGCAGACCGCCGAAGCCGCTGCTGCCGAAGCCGCCTCCGGCCTGCGGCGCTACCTTGACCGTGCCGATCTCGACCCTGAGCGCCTTGAAGAGGTCGAATCGCAGCTCGGCGAGCTGCAACGCGTGGCGCGCAAACACCGCGTCGGGGTGGCCGAGCTGCCAACGCTGCTAGGGCAGCTCCGCGAGGAGCTGGCCAAGCTGGGCGGCGACAGCGATATCGACATGCAAGCGCGCCTGCAAGCGCGTGCCGATGACGCGCTCGCGGCCTACCATCGCGAGGCGGCGACGCTGAGAGCACTGCGTGGACCCGCAGCAACGCGGCTGGCGGCCGAGGTGACCGCGACCATGCAGCGCCTGTCGCTCGGCGGTGGGCGCTTCGAGGTGTCGCTGTATGACGAACCTGCGCCGACCGCGCATGGCAGCGAGCGTATCGAGTTCCTCGTCTCGACCAACGCCGGCATGCCGCCTGGGCCGCTGGGCCGCGTCGCCTCGGGTGGCGAGCTGTCGCGCATCGGGCTGGCGCTGAGCACCGCCGGAGCCGACTCGCTCGATGCCGGGACCTTCGTGTTCGACGAGGTCGATGCCGGCATCGGCGGCGGTGTCGCCGAGGTGGTCGGCCGCATGCTGCAAGCACTCGGCAACAGCCGACAGGTGCTCTGCGTCACCCACCTCGCACAGGTCGCGGCGTGTGCCACCAGCCAGTTCCGCGTCAGCAAGGCGCTGCGCGACGGCGTCGCGACCAGCCGCGTCGAGGGCTTGGACGCGGCGCAGCGGGTGGACGAACTGGCGCGCATGATCGGCGGCGTACAGATCACGGAGACGACACGGGCACATGCGCAGGAACTCCTCGAGACGCTCGGACACGCGCTGGATCGAGGCCCGAAGACGCCCGCACAACAGCAGATCGCCCTATCCTGAGTCAGGGTCGGTCGCGACATCGCGAAAGACTAAAGTCCTGGGCGCTTTCTGCCGATACAATCGCCATATCCGGTCCAGCCCCTGACGAGGTGGCCCATGAAGATCCAGAACAGCATCCCCGGTGTCGATGCGACACCCGTATCCGGCACAGTAGGGCGTAGCGAAGGTCGGCGTTCTGCCGATGCAACGCCAGCAGGCGCAGGTAGCGACAGCGGCACTGTCCGCATCGACCCACGCGCCAGCCTCCTGGCGGCGGCCGAGACGAACATCGCCGGCACCCCGGCAGTCGACAGCAAGCGCGTTGAAGAGATCAAGCGGGCCATCGCCGAAGGCCGCTTTGAAGTCGACAGCGCCAAGATCGCCGACCGGCTGCTCGGCAGCGCGCGCGACCTGCTGCTGACGCGCGGCAGCTGACCTGCAGCAACGCGTCTCCACGCGGGTCTGCGCGTGATCACTCCCCCGCCAGTCCGAATCACCCGTACGTGAGCACGACCTCCGCGCTCGCCGGGATATTGCGCCGCGAACTCGATGGCATGCAGCGCCTCTCGGCTGTCCTCAGCGAGGAATTCGCCGCCTTGAGCCGCGGCGATGCCGATGCCCTTGAGCGCGTGATGAGCGGCAAATCTACCGTCCTTGCAGAATTGCAAGACGCCGCTGCTGCGCGTGCCAAGGCCTTGCAGACTGCGGGTGTCGAGGCGTCACGCGAAGCGGTGGAAAACTGGCTCAAGACAGCCAGCGGCAGCGACCAAGGCCTCAAGCTGTGGCAAGACCTGATGCGCCTGAGCGGTGAGGCACAGGGTGTCCATCGGGCCAATCAGACTTTGCTCGAGGGCTTGATGCGGCACAACCAACAGGCACTCGACCTGCTTGTCCGACTGGCCAACCCCGACCAGGTCTATCAGGCCGACGGCAGCACCACCGCGAGCTTCGGGCCGCGCAGCCGCGGCCAAGCCTGAACCGCGACGGGCGGCAGCCGGGACTCTGGCCTGCCTACTCGCCGACCCCGGCCGGCATGCTGCGGCGACGGCGGTCCATCAGCTCGAGGATCAGCGGCGTCAGGATCAGTTGCATCGCGAACCCCATCTTGCCGCCTGGCACCACGATGCAATTGGGCCGTGTCATGAACGAGTTGGGGATCATGCTCAGCAGATAGGGGAAGTTCACGCCCTTGGGATTGCGGAAGCGGATCACCACGAAGCTCTCGTCGAGCGTCGGGATGTCGCGCGCGGAGAAGGGGTTGGAGGTGTCGACCAACGGCACGCGCTGAAAGTTGATGTGGGTCCGCGAGAACTGCGGGCAGATGTAGTGGACGTAGTCGTACATGCGCCGCAGGATGGCGTCGGTCACCGCCTCCATCGAGTAGCCGCGCTCCTTCATGTCGCGGTGGATCTTCTGGATCCACTCCAGATTGACCACCGGTACCACACCGATCAGCAGGTCGACCCACTTCGCCACATCGACGCCACTGCCGACGAAACCACCGTGCAGGCCCTCGTAGAGCAGCAAATCGCTGCCTGGCGGGATCGGGTACCAGTTGGTGAAAGACCCGACCGGCACACCATGTTGCGCGGCCTCTTCCTCGTTGTGGATGTAGTGGCGGCGCTGGCAGGTGCCGGTCTCGGCGTAGGCGGCGAAGCACTTCTCCAGCTCGCCGAGCAGATTGCCCTCAGGCCCGAAATGGCTGATCGGCCGCTTGTTGCGGCCCAGTTGCTCGGCGATCGCCATCTGCATGTCGCCGCGACCGAAGCGGTGGAAGCTGTCGCCCTCGATCTGGATGGCATTGATCGATTCGCGCCGGCAGATGTGATCGAAGGCGAGCTTGACCGTGCTGGTGCCGGCGCCCGACGACCCGGTGACAGCGATGATGGGATTGCGATTCGACATAGGCTGCGGATTATGGCGCAGAACGGCGGTGCGTCAGAACAAGCCTGTCTGTGACGACTCTAGGCCTCCGGTGCCGGCAGGGGCCTCGAGCCCGAGGTGGCGATACGCCGCCGGGGCTGCCACCCGCCCACGCGGCGTGCGTTGCAGGAAACCCTGCTGGATCAGATAGGGCTCGATGACGTCCTCGAGCGTGTCGCGCTCCTCGCCGATCGCCGCGGCGAGACTCTCGACGCCGACCGGCCCACCGTCGAAGCGCTGGATGATCGCCTTGAGCAGGCGGTGGTCCTGCACGTCGAGGCCGACGCGGTCGACCTCGAGCATGAGCAGCGCGGCGTCTGCGGTGGCGGTGTCGATGCGGCCGGCGGCGCGCACCTGCGCGTAGTCGCGCACCCGGCGCAAGAGGCGGTTGGCGATGCGCGGCGTGCCACGTGAGCGACGTGCGACCTCGAGCGCGCCGGCGTCGTCGATGCCGACCTCGAGCAGACCGGCCGAACGGGTGACGATGCGCGCAAGCTCCTCCGGCGTGTAGAACTC
>DALYGT010000128.1:0-5014 GCA_031971375.1 Burkholderiales bacterium
GGGGCTGCTGTGGGGGACGGTGCAGTCGTCGGCGTGGCGGTCGGGGCGGCTGTGGGCGTCGGTGCAGTCGTCGGCGCGGCGGTCGGGGCGGTGACGGCCTTGGGCGCTGCGCTCACATCGACCGTGCCTGCGATGGTGACGCTGCCACCCGAGACGATGGCGACGCTGCCGCCGGTGTTGGTCAAGGTCGCCCCACTGGCGACAGTGACGCTGCTGGCGGACGCAAGCGTTGTGGCGCTGCCGGTGGTGTTCACGTTGCCGGCGACTGTCACCGAGCCAGTGCCGGTGGTGCTGCCGACCGTCAACGACCCCGCACCGGACCCGGCGAGCTTGGCGAGCGTGGTGGCATCGACGCTCAGGGTCGGGGTGGTGCTGCCGCCCGTGCTCGCCGTGCTGGACGTGGCGCTGGCCGTGCCGGCGGCTGCAGTGGTGCCGCCAGCGGCCGCTGCGGCAGCCTGTTTTTTCTTCTCGTCATCGCTGGTCGAGCCGTCGGCGCTGGCGGACGTTGTCGGGGCAGCAGGATCGACAGCGACGGTCGCATTGACCACTTGTGAGGTGCCGCTGACCGAGCCGCTGGCTTGGACAGTGAGGCTGGCCGTGCTGCTGCTGCCGCTGTTCACCACCGGGCTGGCGATGTTGACGCTGCCCGAACTCTGGATCGTGACTTGGGTGCCGTCGCTCAGGGCCGCGCTCAGCGACTGCGAACTGATCACGCTCTGACCAGATGCAGCGGCGGATTCAGGCGTGACAGGCGTCGGAGCCGGGGCAGCGGTAGACGTCGGAGCGGGGGCGGCGGTGGGTGACGGCGCGGCCGTCGGGGAGGGCGAAGGCGCAGCGGTGGGGGTCGGCGCTGGGGTTGGCGCAGCGGTCGGTTCTGGTGCAGGAGCAGGAGCAGGTGCGGCAGTCGGCGATGGTGCCGATGCGGCGGTCGGCTCCGGTGCAGGCGCAGCGGTGGGTGCAGGCGACGGCGAGATGCTGGCGACCGTCACGTCCTCAGGATCAAGCAGCCACTGGCCTGCTTTGCCGAGCGGTGCATGGGCATCGACGAGGCCGGTGACCACCAGCTGTTTCTTGGAGCTCGTCTCGACGAAGCCGCCATCACCACCCTTGGCGCCGCCGCTGGCCAAGATGCTCCCGGAGTAGATGGTCTGCTCGTCAGACCACACGATGACACGCCCGCCGTTGCCACGCACCAACCCGCTCGCATCGACCGTTGCACCGTCCTGGAACCACACGGTCCGGGCGTTGCGCACTTCGGCGTTCTGGCCGAGTTTGTCACCACCGATACGGATAGACCCGCCGCCGCCGTACCCGGCTGCATCGAGTCGACTGCCGCCGGTGAGCCAAACCGTGCCACCCAGCACGTCGATGGCACCACCGCTCTGGCCGCTGGCCTTCCCCGACGCATCAACAGTACCCGCGACCTCAACCTTGCCGTCGCCGGCATCGAGCACGATGGTCCCGTTGACGTTGCGCACCGAGGTCGCCTGCACCAGCCCGCCGGTATTGATGACCGAGGTCACGACGTCTTCGGCAGCCTTGGCCGTGAGCGTGACACGCCCACCGTTGGCCAACAGCGCCCCGGTGTTGAGGACGACCGCCTTGCCATCGGCCGTAAGCGTCTCGACCGGGGCGGTGACCTCGAACGAGATCAGCCGGTCGCCTTGCAGGTCCATGGCAAAGGACTTGCCGCCGGCCAACACCACCTGGCCCAGCTCGGCGGAGACCACGCCATTGTTGCGCACAGCCTCGCCGGCGAGGACCGCGTAACCGCCCTTCAGCGCGGTGATCTGGCCCTGGTTGACGAGCGCCCCCCCCGGCTTGGCGGCACGTGTAAAGCTGAAGCTCCCCGCCATGAAATCGTCGTTGCTGATGCTCGACGTGGTGGCGAGGAAGCCGCGCGAGGAGACCTGGCCGCCCTTGCCGATGAACACGCCGTTGGGGTTGAGCAGCCAGACCTGACCATTTGCCAGCAGCGACCCATCGATCAGGGACTGCTGTTCGCCGGTGACCCGATTCAGGATGATGCTGGCGCTTCCGGGCTGGTGGAACTGCACCGTATAACCGGCGGAGATGGAGAAATCGCGCCAGTCGATGATGGCGCGCTGCGAGGTCTGGTTGATGTCAGTGCGCGAGCCTGACTGCAGGATCGACGCGGAGCCGCCGACCACCGCACCTTCTGCTGGACCCGCGGCCGACGCCAAGGTCGGCAGGACCGAGAGCCCGGCAAGCGCGGCCAGACGAGCGGCTCCCGCGATCAGGCCATCGGCAGACCGCCGGGCGGCACGTACGACGGACGAGCGCTTGCCGCGACCGGTCGCGATCTCGGCGACCGCGATCCAAGCCCCCAGCCGGTCACTCCAGACCAGCCGGTAGATGCGGTTCAGGGCACCGTGGCGGTTCATGCCCCGGCGGTGGCTCTAGGCCTGCGCACACTCATCGGTCGCACGCGGCCGTCGGCCTTGATGTGATGAGAACATATCGGTAAGGCTTCAGCATGGTTTTGCACCACATTTTTCCGTCATAAAAGATTAGCTTATGACTCGCCCAAAAAGGTTCGAGAATCCCTGCTGTCGCATGACTTTTTGCACGTTCGCGCGGTTTCGGTGGCGTCTGTGCGACACATTTCGGAAACATTCCGAATCACATGTTGTGTAGTCTGTGGCGGAGTAGGTAGAGTTCCGGCTGTTCTCAGGAGCAATGTCGGCACCGGCGGGCGATGCCTGAAGCCCGCTAGCGTGCATCGTCAGCGCCCAGCAATCTCAGAAGCCTCATGAAGATCGACTTCCTTGGCTGTAGTGGTGGTATCGAAGGCAGCTCCCCGTTCGGCAAGTCGCTGAACGACTACGCGCGCTCAACCTGTTACCGGGTCAACGACCGCGTGCTGATCGATGCCGGCACCGGCGCCGGGCGCATGGGAATGTCCGAGATGGTGCGTATCGAGCACATCTTGCTCACCCACGCCCACCTTGATCACATCGCCTGCCTGCCGCTGATGATCGACACCATCGCCGGTCTGCGCAAAACGCCGACCCGGGCGTGGGGCCTGCCTGGCGTTCTCAAGGTGCTGCGCGACCATATCCTCAACGACGCGGTGTGGCCCGACTTCACCACCATCCCCAACGCCGAGCATCCGTTCCTGACCCTCAACGAATATCCCGAGGACGGACGCCTCGAGGTCGAGGGGCTCGAGGTCGAGTTGTTGTCGGCGACGCACGGCATCCCGGCGTGCGGCTTGCTCGTCCGTGACGACACCGGCGCCATCGCTTTCACCGGCGATTCCGGCCCGGACCGCTTGTTCTGGGAGCAGGCCGCCGCGGTGCCGGACCTCATGGCGGTCGCCGTCGAGTGTTCCTACCCCAACCGTGAGACCGACTTGGCGCGGCTCTCCAAGCACATGCACGTTGACGCGGTGGTCGAGATGAGCCAGCTCCTGCCGGCGCATGTCGCGCTGGTCATCGTCCACCGCAAGCCGGGCCGCGAGCGCGAGATCCAGGCGCAGTTGAACGCGGGCATCCCCGACCGACGCATGGAGTTTCCGGTGAGTGGCGACACGATCCAGTTTCCGCTCTGACCGAGCCATGTGACACTGACTCATGCAACACCGGTTCGTGTAACACCGGCGCAAACCGGTTCCAATAGCGTGCGAGCGGTTTCGCACACGTCATCACCTAGGGAGATCGAGATGTTGAAAGGCAAGACTGCAGTTGTGACCGGCTCGACCAGCGGTATCGGTCTGGGTATCGCCGAGGGCTTTGCAGCCGAGGGCGTGAACCTTGTCATCAACGGTTTTGGCGATGCGGCCGAGATCGAGACCATCCGCGCCGGCCTGGAGAGCAAGTTCGGCGTCAAGGTGATCTACGACGGCGCCGACATGAGCAAGCCGGAGCAGATCGAAGCGATGATGGACAACGCCGCCAAGGTGTTCGGTGGTGTCGATATCCTCGTCAACAATGCGGGCATCCAGCACGTCTGCCCGGTCGAGGAGTTCCCGACCGCCAAGTGGGACGCAATCATCGCCATCAACCTGAGCTCGGCCTTCCACACCACCAAGAAGGCGGTGCCCTACATGAAGAGCAAGGGCTGGGGCCGCATCATCAACGTCGCGTCGGCCCACGCCATGGTCGCCTCGCCGTTCAAGAGCGCCTACTGCGCCTCCAAGCACGGCATCATGGGCTTCACCAAGACGGTCGCGCTCGAGGTCGCCGAGAAGGGCATCACCTGCAACGCCATCTGCCCGGGCTACGTGCTGACCCCGCTGGTCGAGAAGCAGATCCCCGACACCGCCAAGGCCCGCGGCATCACCGAGGAGCAGGTCAAGCGCGACGTGCTGCTGGCCGCCCAGCCGACCAAGCAGTTCGTCACCACGCAGCAGGTCGCCGGCACCGCCGTCTTCCTCTGCTCGGATTCGGCTGCGTCGATCACCGGCACCAACATCATGGTCGAGGGCGGCTGGACCGCCCACTGACGCGCGCAGGCGTCGCGCCGGGGCGCGGTGCGTCCCGGCAATGCACGCCGACGGTCACCCGACCGTCGGCGTGAACTCAGGAGCTGAAGAGATGGCAACACCCAAGAACACTGCCACGCGTTCCGCGGTCCGCAAGGCCCCGGTACGTGCGCGCACCACCCGCGCCGCCGCTGCACCGGCCGACACGGCGCCGACCGCGCCCGCCGAGACTGCGGCCATGCGGCACCTGCGCCCCCTGACTCTCCTGACCGCCCTCGCGGCCGCGGGCTGCGGCACCGCGGAGCCGACCGTCGACCGGCAGTTCGTGGACGCCGGCGCGACCGGAGACGACGCCCGAACGCCCGATGCCCGAGCGCCCGATGCTCGCCCGCCCGATGCTCGCCCGCCCGACGCCACCCCCGACGCCCGAACGCCCGACGCTCTCCCACCCGACGCCGCCCAGCCGCCCGACGCCGTCCCGCCCGACGCCGTCCCGCCCGACGCCGCGCCGCCCGACGCCGGCGGCATCGGCCCCTGCAACCGCGAGGGCGGGCGCGTGTGCGGCGG
>DALYGT010000129.1:0-5013 GCA_031971375.1 Burkholderiales bacterium
GTCGATGTTCGTGTTCGATTTCGGTCAGGCCGACGACGGCCGCGACATCGCCAGCGAGATCCGGACTCGCGCCGGGCCGAGTCTCGCCATCGCCGTGCCGGTGTTCGTCGTCGGGCTGGTGACCATGATCTCGGTGGCGCTGCTCATGGTCTTCTTCCGAGCGACCTATGTCGACGCCTCAGGCGTGGTGGTGTGCGTCGCGCTGATGTCGATCTCGGCGCTGTTCTACATCATCGGCGGCCAGTACCTGGTAGCCAAGGTCTGGCGTCTGGTGCCGATCTCGGGCTACTCGGGGGGCGCCGATGCGCTGCGCTTCCTGCTGCTGCCAGTGGTCATCGGTGTGGTCAGCGGCATCGGTTCGGGCGCGCGCTGGTACCGCACGCTGTTCCTCGAGGAGATCAACCGCGAATACGTGCGCACCGCACGCGCCAAGGGCCTCTCGGAGCTGCAGGTGCTGTTCCGTCATGTGTTGCGCAACGGGCTCATCCCCATCCTCACCGCGTCGGTGGCGGCGATCCCGCTGCTGTTCATGGGCAGCCTCCTCACCGAGAGCTTCTTCGGCATCCCCGGGCTCGGCAGCTACACCATCGACGCAATCAACCATCAGGATTTTGCCGTGGTGCGCTCGATGGTCTTCCTCGGCTCGGTGCTGTACATCGTCGGCCTTGTGCTCACCGACATCTCCTACACCTGGGCCGATCCGCGGGTGAGGCTCGAATGATGCCATTCACCGCCTTCAAGCCGGCGTTGCTCTGGACCGATGCGCTGCTGTTCGGTTTGGTCGCCGCGCTGCTGCTCCTGGTGTGGCAGATCCGCCGCCACGCACACCTCGCCGCGCCGTGGCGCAAGGTGGCGATGTCGCGCTCGGGCATGGTCTCGGCGACGCTGCTGGCGGCGTTCGCGCTGGTCGGGCTGCTCGATTCGCTGCACTATCGCCCAGCGCTGTCGGATGCGCCGATCGCGGCCACTGGCGCGGGTGCCAAGGGTGGCGCGAACGGCCCCGACAGACCGGTTGTCGCTGCGCCCATCCCGGCCGAGACGCGATACGCCGTGGAGTTGCACAGCGTGCTCGACCTGTTGCTGGATCCGCTGCCGTCGCAGGTGGAGACCACCTACTCGGCGCCGCTCGCCACCCGTGCCTTCAACAAGACGGTGATCGAGGCCGAGGGCGGCACCCAGCGCGACTATCCGCGCCTCAAGTACGCCGGCACGCACCTGGCCGACGAGGGCGAGGCAAAGGTCGACGACATCGGTGACCGGGTGCTGTGGGGTGCTACCAGCGGGCTCGCCAGCGGGCTTGCCGCGCTGGTCGTGCTCGCGGTGCTGTGCGGGCCGGGGCGTGCCAGTCGCCGCTTGAATGCCTGGCTGACAGGCAACGGCAGTGACGCCATCCATTGGGCAGCGTGGACCGTACTCGTGCTGGCCACGCTCGGCGGCGTGTTGGCCTGGCTGGCAGGTGGCTACCACGTGTTCGGCACCGACAAGGTCGGTCAGGACGTGCTCTACCAGATCATGAAGAGCATCCGCACGGCGCTGGTCATCGGCACGCTGACCACGCTCGTCACCTTGCCGATCGGTGTGGTGCTGGGCATCGCCGCCGGCTACTTTCGCGGTTGGGTGGACGACGTCATCCAGTATCTCTACACCACGCTCAACTCGATCCCCGGCGTGCTGTTGATCGCCGCGGCGGTACTCATGACGCAGGTCTACATGGACACCCACCCGGACAGTTTCGAGACGGTCACGGCGCGCGCCGATTTCCGCCTGCTGTTCCTTTGCCTGATCCTCGGCATCACCAGCTGGACCGGGTTGGCGCGCCTGCTGCGCGGCGAGACGCTCAAGCTGCGCGAACTTGAATACGTGCAGGCTGCGCAGGCCTTCGGCGTGTCGGGCTGGGCCATCCTCGGCCGCCACATCCTGCCCAACGTCATGCACATCGTGCTCATCGCACTGGTGATGGACTTCTCCGGTCTGGTGCTGGCCGAGGCGGTATTGAGTTATGTCGGTGTCGGCGTCGACCCGTCGATGATCAGCTTCGGCACCATGATCAACTCGGCGCGGCTGGAGATGGCGCGCGAGCCGATGGTCTGGTGGGCGCTGGCGGCGGCGTTCGTCGTCATGTTCGCGCTGGTGCTGGCCGCCAACCTGTTCGCCGACGCCGTGCGCGATGCGCTCGACCCGCGTACGCGGGTGAGGGGGGTGGCATGAGCCAGACGCCGTTGCTCGAGGTCCGCGACCTTGCCGTAGACCTGCATCTGGCCGGTCGCGCGCTGCGCGTGGTCGCCGGTATCGACCTCGAGATCCGCCGCGGCGAGACCTTCGCCCTGCTCGGCGAGTCGGGCTGCGGCAAGTCGATGACCGCGCTGGCACTGATGCGCCTGCTGCCGGATGTCGGCGCCATCGCCGGTGGCGAGGTGCGGCTCGACGGCGAGGACATCCTCGCCCGCCCCGAGGCGTTGATGCGCGAGCTGCGCGGTCGCCGCATGGCGATGATCTTCCAGGAGCCGATGCTGTCGCTCAACCCGGTGATGACCATCGGCGCGCAGATCAGCGAGGTGCTCACCGGCCACCTCGGCTTGTCAGGCGATGCTGCCGCGGTACGCACTGTGGAGTTGTTGCAGTCGGTCGGCATCGCCGACCCGGCGCGACGCATCGACGAATACCCGTTCCAGCTCTCCGGCGGCATGAAGCAGCGTGTGATGATCGCCATGGCCTTGGCCGGCGAGCCCGAGTTGCTCATCGCCGACGAACCGACCACCGCGCTGGATGTGACGATCCAGGCGCAGGTGCTGGACCTCTTGCGCAAGCTCCAGCAGGAGCGCGGCATGTCGCTGTTGCTGATCACCCATGATCTGGGGGTGGTCGCCAACATGGCGCACCACGTTGCGGTGATGTACGCCGGTCAGGTGGTCGAGAGCGGTACCTGCGCCCAGGTGCTGCGGCAGCCGCGCCATCCGTACACGCGGCTGCTGCTGACCGCGCTGCCAGAGGTGACGGGCCCCGACCAGCGCCTCGCCACCATCCCCGGCCAGGTGCCGCCGCTCGAGGGCGGGCTGACCGGCTGCCGATTCGCGCCGCGTTGTGCGTGGGTCGAGGAGACCTGCCGCACTCAGGCACCGGCATGGGAAGGCGCTGCGCGCGACGGTGTGCGTTGCCCGCACACCGCGACGCTGCGTGCGCTGGAGGCCACTGCGCGTGACGCCGCGACCGCGGAGGACACTGGCTCCAGGCCGCCGCTGCTGCAAGTCAAGGACGTGCGCGTGCACTTCCCGATCCGCAGTGGCCTGTTGCGTCGCCAGACTGGTGCGGTCAAGGCCGTCGACGGCGTGACCCTGAGCATCGCGCCGGGGCGCACCCTGGCGCTGGTCGGCGAGTCCGGCTGCGGCAAGACCACGGTCGGCAAGGCCATCGTCCGGCTCAACACGCTCACTGGCGGTGAGATCACCTTCGAGGGCAGTGATTGGTCCGGTCTGGGGGGGGAGGCCCTGCGCTCGCGGCGCAACCGCGTGCAGATCGTGTTCCAGGACCCCTACGCCTCGCTCGACCCGCGCATGAGGGTCGCCGACATCCTGATGGAGGGCATGGCGGCGCTCGGCGTCGGGCGCGGCCCGGCCGAGCGGCTCGCACGTGTCGACCGCCTGCTCGACCAGGTCGGCTTGCCTGCATCGGCGCGTTGGCGCTTCCCGCACGAGTTCAGCGGTGGCCAGCGGCAACGCATCGCCATCGCACGCGCGCTGGCCGTCGAGCCGCGCCTGATCGTTTGCGACGAGCCGACCTCGGCGCTGGATGTCTCGGTCCAGGCGCAGATCCTCAATCTGCTCAAGGACCTGCAGGATGAGCTCGGCGTCGCCTATCTGCTCATCTCGCACAACCTGTCGGTGGTGGAATACCTCGCGCACGAGGTGGCGGTGATGTACCTCGGGCGCATCGTCGAGCAAGGCGAGGCCGAGGCCGTGCTCAAGCGGCCGCAGCACCCGTACACGCAAGCCCTGCTGTCGGCGATCCCGCGCATCGACACGGCTCGCCAGTCACAGCGCATCGTGCTGGCTGGCGAGTTGCCGTCGCCGGCCGCGCCACCCGAGGGCTGCCACTTCAACCCGCGCTGCGCGTATGCCGATCGGGTCTGCCGCGAGGTCTACCCGCCGGCGACCGAGGCCGACGGTCGTGAGGTGCGTTGCCACCACGTGGTACAGGCGGGCGGGGCGGTGGTCCCGGCGGCGCTCAAGCCTGCGTTGTCAGCGGGGCAGGGGGCGCCGGCAACGCTGCCGGAGCGGGGCGCGGACGACGCGTGATGCGGACTGACCGTGCGCGACGCGCTTGGTAGCGCGTTGAACGGTCGGTCAGAGCAACACAAGATTGTCGCGGTGGATCAACTCGGTCTCGTTGACGTAGCCGAGGATCGACTCGAAGTCGCCGCTGGGGCGCCCCATGATGCGACGCGTCTCGCTGGCGCTGTAGTTGACCAGACCGCGCGCCACCAGGCGACCGCGGCCATCGCGGCAGTCGACCACCTCGCCGCGTTCGAACTCGCCGGTGGTCATGCGTACGCCGACCGCGAGCAGGCTGCGCCCGCCCGCGGCGAGTGCCTGTGCGGCGCCGTCATCCAGCACCAGCGATCCGCGCGTCTGCAGGTGGTCGGCGAGCCACTGCTTGCGCGCCGCCATTGGCGCAGTCGCACTCCTGAGCCGGGTGCCGACCGCTGCACCAGCGAGCAGCCGCGCCAGCACGTCCGCCTGCCGGCCGCTGGCGATCACCGTGTCGGCGCCGCTGCGCGCGGCCCGGCGCGCGGCCAGCACCTTGGTCAGCATGCCGCCGGTGCCGACGCCGGTCCCGGCGCCGCCGGCCATCGCCTCGAGTGCCGGGTCGCCGGCCTGCGCCTCGGTCACCAGCGTGGCGGACGGGTCCTTGCGCGGGTCGGCGGTGTAGAGCCCTGGCTGGTCGGTGAGGATCACCAGCAGGTCAGCCTCGATGAGATTGGTCACCAGCGCGCCGAGCGTGTCGTTGTCGCCAAAG
>DALYGT010000130.1:0-4990 GCA_031971375.1 Burkholderiales bacterium
CCCTCGGTGGTCGCCCGTCACCTCACCGCCCCGCCGGTGGTGGTGACGCGCAAGCTGTTCGACGCCGAGGTGCGCGGGCTCTACCTCGAACTGCGGCCCACCGGCACCGCCTCGTGGGGCTGGCGTTACCTCGACCCGCGCCGCTACCAGCGCCAGATGACGCTGGGAGACGCTGCCGAGATGCCTTTGTCCGAGGCGCGCGAGCGCGCGCGTGCCGCCGCCCGCCTGCTTGCGGCCGGTGTCGACCCGCGTCCGCCCCGCGTCACGCCTTCACGGTCGGCCGCGCTCACCCTGGAGCGCTTTGCCCTCGATCACTACTTGCCGTACGCGCAGCTCAACAAGCGCAGTTGGCGCACCGACGCCGCCATCCTGCGCAACCACCTGCTGCCGGCACTGGGCGCCATGCCACTGGATGCCATCAGCGTGCGCGACGCGCGCGCGTTACAGCATCGCTTTGCGGCCACTGGCGCGGCCGCCGCCACCGTCAACCGGCGGCTGGTGTTGCTCGGCTACCTGTTCAGTTGCGCGGCGCGATGGGGCATGCTCGACGAGGCGCTCAACCCGGTGCGACGGGTCGAGCCCTTGCCCGACCACGGCGCGCGCGAGCGTTACCTCAGCAACGACGAGAGCCAGCGCCTGTTGGCCGAGCTCGCCATCGAGCCCGACCGCGGTGTCGCCAATCTGGTCCTCCTGCTGCTCTACACCGGCGCGCGCCGCAGCGAGATCGCGCTGGCGCGCTGGCCCGATGTCGACCTCGAGCGCGGCTTGCTGCGCGTGCCACTGGCCAAGTCCGGCAAGGCTCGGCACATCATCCTCTCCGAGCCGGCCATGGCAGTGATCCGCAGCCTGCCGCGTCTGCGCGGCTGCGACCTGCTGTTGCCCAATCCGCGCACCGGCCGGCCGCTGGTCGGGGTGTTTGCCGTGTGGTCACGCATCCGCGCGCGTGCCGGCCTGCCGGGGCTGCGTCTGCACGACCTGCGCCATAGCTACGCCAGCTTCCTCGTCAACGCCGGTCGCAGCCTCTATGAGGTGCAGCATCTGCTCGGCCACGCCAACCCGCGCACCACCATGCGCTACGCCCACCTGAGCCAGACCACGCTGCAGGAGGCCGCCAATGTCGTGGGGGCCTTGCTGCGGCGCGAATCGGCTTAGGCCGGCGGCATGTGCAGCGCCGCCAGTGCGCGCATCTCGTCCTCGCTGCGCGGGCGCTTGCTCGCCACCGCCCAGAGGTCGGCGTGCGCGGGGCGTTGCATGCTCGCCACCATGGCGAATCCGGCTTCGCGCAGGGTCTGCTGCAGGGTCGCCTGAGTAAAGCCGCAACGGTGCGCCGCCGCGGCATTGCCGGCGGCGAGTGTCGGGCGGTGCCCATAGAGCACGTCGATCGGCGCCACCGGGCCGGCTGCCGAGCTGTAGACCGCCTCGGTGAGGTGCCCTTGGGCCACCAGCGCGCAGACCGTCTGCAGGTCAGGGCAGGTGACGACCGCGTAGCCGTCGTCGCCGAGCAGCCGCAGCCATTGCGCCAGCATGGCCGGCAGCTCGTGTGGGTAGAGCCGCTGCAGGCCGTGTCGGCTCACCAGCGCAGCGGCACTGCCAGTCGCGACCGCCGCCAGTGCCGCCAGGTCGCTGGTGGTGGCGACCTCGTCCCAGCCCTCGCCGTCGAAGCCGGGTACGCCAACCGCACCGTCCAGCCGCAGCCAAGGCTTGCGCGGCGGCGGCAGCCAGTCGGCATAGACGCGCTGGAAGTCGCGCTCGACGGTGCGGGCCCGGTAGTCGATGCCGAACTGCCTTGCATAGTCGTCGAGCGTGCGCTCGCTGCCCAGCCCGAACACACCCAGCTCGCGCCGCTCGTAAAGCAGGTCGGCGAGCCGCTCGGCGGCGCGTGCGGTGAGGTCCTGCTGGCTGAAGTCGCGCAGCGCCTCCCACTCCGGGTGCCAGTGGTGCGCCTTGTGCTCGGTGTTGGGCTGCTTGTACAGGGGATAGAGCGGGATGTGCGGCGGGTGCCAGATGTCCCAGCCGCGCGTCCACGCCCGCAGGGCCATGCTCTGTTCCTCGCCATGAAAGTACAGCTCGGGGTCGTAGGGCACCTCGCGCATCAAGGCGCCGTCGGCGAACATGAACCCACCGGCCACATGGCAGCCCGGTAGGGGGCGGCGCACAAAGATGTGTTCGGTGCGAAAGATCATGGTCGGGTCGTCGGCACGCGGTGCGGCGTCTGGCGCCGGTCGCATCACCAGGGTGGTGGTGTCCGAAGGCGGCATCCGCACCACAGGCTGGCCATCCTCGATCTCGAAGCCCCACGGGTAGCAGCTGATGATCGGCTTGGCGCTCAGCTGCAGCAGTTCGGCGTGTTGCGCCAGCAGCTGCGCGTCCCAATCCGGCTCGAACAGCATGTGCGAATCGATCTGCAGCAGGTGGGTCTCGCCGGCGTAGAGCGCACCGACCTGTGCCCGTGCCCAGCACACGCCGCGGCTCACCGCCGGGTGCACCTGGCGGTAGCGCAGCGTCGCGCCACAGGCATCGGTTGCCGCACGCAATTCGGCCTCGCGCGGTTCGGCGTCCTGTTCGAACACGCCGAACACCAGTCGCGCCGGCTCGGCCGCCTTGGCGCAGGCATCGCGCACCGTCTGCACCAACCAGGGGTCGCAGAAGGCAGCGATCGAGACAAAGATGGCGTGGCTCACCGGCGCGAGTCTAAGGCATGGATGTGGCCGCGCTGCGGACCCCGCATCGCTGCCCGCGGCGGTCGCGCGCGGCGACTCAGATAAAGGTGAAGTTGGCGGCGCTCACCGAGCTGCTCGAGGTGCCGGTGAGTTGCAGCATGAGGTCGGTGGTGGCGATCGCCGCGGTGCCATCGTTGACCAGGATATAGTGCCCGGCGAGCGGGCCGCTGGTCACCGTGATGTCGTAGACCTGTGCGGCGGTGGCGGTCGACGCGACCAGCGCAGGCACCGGTGCGGGCGCAGGTGCCGGGGCGGGTGCCGGTGTCGGCGCGTTAGCCACCACTGCGGCAGCCAGCGCAGCAAAGGTCGCCGGGCTGTTGGTGACGTTGATCGGTGTCACCGTGACACTGGTCGTTGCCGTAAAGTCGAGCGCACCGACCTTGTCGATGAGGAACTTGTCGAGGCTGCTGCTGAAGTCGGTGATGCGGTCGCCCGTGAAGCTGGTCCCGGTGATCACCGCCGGGCTGTCGGTGTCCGCCGCATAGAAGAACACGTCGTTGCCACCGCCTCCGGTGAGCACGTCGGCACCGCCGCCCCCGGCGAGGGTGTCGTCGCCCAGCGCGCCATTGAGCGTCTCGGCGGCAGCCGAGCCGGTCACCGAGTCGGCCGACCCGGTAAAGGTGATGTTCTCAAAGCCGGTGAGAGCGGACGTCGCTCCAGTGACGCGGTCGGTCAGGGTGCCGCCCGCCAGATTCGCGGTCACGCCGCCAGCCGCCACAAAGCCGCCGATCACGTCTGCACTGCCGCCGCCACCGGTCACCGTGTGGCCTGCGGCCTTGGTGGTGTCGATGCTGGTCAGCGTGAACTTGCCGGTCATCGCCGAGGCATCGATCGCCAACACCTTCTCGTCGAATCCCGCCAGCACCAGGTTGTCCGGCCCGGTGATCTTGACCTTGGTGCCGTTGACCACGCCACCCTTGATAATGCCGATGCTGTGCGCTGCGGTCGACTGCGTCAGCGGCGGGGCCGCCAGCGTGATGTTGAGCGTCTCGAACTGGTTGGCCACCGTGCCGTTGCTGCTGACGCCGGTCAGGTCGATGCCGGTCCCGGCGCTGCCGAGATCGATCACCCCCCGGGTGAGTTGCACCGGGTTGGGGTCGTCGTTGGTCAGGCTCACGGTCACCACATCGGCCGCGGTGTTGGTAGCGCCCACCGTGTTCAGGGTGATGCCGGCGGGCTGGTCGCGGCGGAGGTCGACGGTGACGCCAGAGCGCAGGGTGATCGCCTGGTTGGCCTGGTTGCCATCGAGCCGGAGTGTATCGATGCTCGCCTGCGAGAGGTCGAGCGCCGGTGGCGCGCTGCCGCCGGGGGCATTGGCGAGGTTGGTGAGTTGCAGGGTCACCTTGCCGGTGGTCCCCGACTTGCTGATGTTGAGGTTGTTGCCGCCGATGTTGTCGGTGCGCAGGGTCAGCGCGCCGGCACCCGACACCACCACCGCTTCGCCGGGTTCATTGATGTTGATGCCGTTGGGCAGCACCAGCACGTTGCCGCCGGTGCCCGCCGAGTTGATCCGCAGGATGTCGATGTCGGTGGCTTGCGTGGTGCCGCCGAGCCCGGCCACCGTGAGCGTCGTGCCGTTCAGAGCCAGCGCCAGTGACTGCACCGTGCTCGAAGGGTCGGCCGAGGTGATCGTCCCTGCGCTCCAGACGCCGCTGCCAAAACTCAGCCCGACCGTATTGTAGAGGCCGCTGATGTCGCCCACGCTGTAGATGCCTGCGCTGGTCGAAAAGACCACAGTGGCGCTGCTGCTGTGCGTGATCAGGCTGGCGTCGAGCTTCTTGCCGGCGTTCTGCACATCGAGGTTGATGGTCTCGATGTTGCGGATGGTCGGCTTGATGTCCTGAAAGAACGCGGCGTTGAGCACGTCGGCATCGGTGGACGACGGGTCGCTGATCACATCCTTGGTCTGCAGTGTGCCGGCCGGCGCGTTGATCGTGTTGTTGTCGGCCGTGAGCTGTGGTGCATCCGTGCCGGTGGTCAGCGTGAACTGGGCGGCGGCGGCTTTGATCAGCGCGGCGGCGGTAAAGGTCTTGGCGTCGGTGGGGTCGAAGCTGGTGCCATTGATGGTGAACAGCACCTTGGCCACCGCGGGGCCCGAGCTCGGGCTGAACTTGAACGAGGTCTTGCCCACGGTGATGCTGGCCGACTTGCCCAGCGCGACTTTGGCCGCAAAGGCCGGCGCTGCCTTGACGAACGACGTCACCTGGCTGCCGGTCAGGCTGTTGATCAACGCCGCGGTGATCCGGTTGTTGTCGTAGGCCAGAGTCGCC
>DALYGT010000131.1:0-4934 GCA_031971375.1 Burkholderiales bacterium
CGCGCAGCATCGGCAGCAAGCGCGTCCCAGCTGGCATAGCGCATGAGCCCGGCGACGCGCGTGCGGCCCTCGTCAGCACCTGGCAGCATCTGCGTCTGCGCGTCGTCGACATATTGCAATGCATGTTCGAGTCGGCGCAGGAAGTCGTACGCGTCGAGCAGGGTCTGTGCGGTGTCGGCAGGCATGCGCCCCGCCGCGGCGAGCCGTCGCAAGGCGTCGCGGGTCGAACGCACGCGCAGGTCGGATTCGCGGCCACCGCGGATCAGCTGAAAGATCTGCGCGACGAACTCGATCTCGCGGATACCGCCCGGCCCGAGCTTGATGTTGTCGCGCAGGTCGCGGCGTGCCACCTCGGCGCGGATCTGCCGGTGCAGGTCGCGCAGCGCATCGAACGCGCCAAAGTCCAGATACTTCCGGTAGACAAAGGGCTGGATGATCTTGTTGAGTGCGCTAGCGTCGTCCGGGGTACCGGTCAAGACCAGCGCCTTCATCCACGCATAGCGCTCCCAGGCGCGCCCGTGTGCAAGCAGATAGCCCTCAAGCATCGCGTGACTGACTGCCAGCGGCCCGGCATCGCCCCATGGACGCAATCGCATGTCGACGCGGAAGACCATGCCGTCGGCGGTCATCTCGGCGAGCAGACCGATCAATGCCCGGCCCTGGCGGATGAAGAACACCTGGTTGTCGATGCCGCGCTCGCCATCGGTCTCGCCATCTTCGGGGTAGACAAAGACCAGGTCGATGTCGGACGAGGCATTCAGCTCGCCGCCGCCGAGCTTGCCCATGGCAACGACCTGCAGGTGCTGCGGGTGGCCATCGGGCGAGCACGGGGTGCCGAAGCGCGCCGTCAGCTCGGCGCGGGTCTGTCGCTCAGCCTCGACCACCGCAACGGTGGCGAGCGAACTCAAGGCGCTGACCACCTCGTCGAGGCTGGCGCGACCCGAGGCATCACGGACGATCAGCCGCGCCAGTGTTCGCGCACGCAGCTCGCGCAGCGCTTGTGCCAAGGGTACGTCGGCCCCGAGCATCGTGACCAGTTCTGCAGACAGCCGGTCTGGCGTCTCGGGTGCCTCCAGCGCGGCGCACCAGTCGAAACCGCGCAACGCCCGTGTGCCCGCCGCTCGCCGCAAGAAAGGGCTGAGCACCGCGATGGCGGCGATCGGTGGCGGCAGTTCGCTGGCATCTGACATGGCGGCACAGGTGGGCTGGGGCGACGATCCCCAAGGCCGTACAATAACGTCTTCAGACCACGTGTCGTCCGGGTACGCCCGACCGGGCGGCCCTCCCGCCCACCAGCCGCTTGAAGCCAGACGCCCCCGATATCAGCCGCCTGCAACGCTTTGTACGTTCCTTGCCGGTTCGCATCGCACTCGCCGTACATCGATGGTTCTGGTGGGTCGCCTCTGGCGTTTTGATCGCGCTGCTGGGCCTGCATCTGGCCTTGCGTATCTGGGTGGTGCCGCAGATCCCCGAGCGGCGGCAGGAGATCGAGTCGGCACTCGCCGAGGCGATCAAGCGGCCGGTCAAGCTCGGCGAGATCCACGCGGGTTGGAGCGGCCTGCAGCCGCGCGTCGACATCGATTCGCTGACGGTGATGGACGAGGAGGGCCGCCCGGCACTGGTGGTGCCGGCGATCAAAGCCTCGTTGTCGTGGCGGTCGCTGGCGGCACGCACCGTGGTCTTCAGCCGGCTGCATGTGGCCGGGCTTGAACTGTTCTTGCGGCGCACGGCCGATGGCACCGTCCTGCTCGCCGACATTCCGCTCAACCGCGGTGATGACAACAGTTTCCTCGATTGGCTGCAGCAGCAACGCGGCATCGACCTCGAACGCTCGGTCCTGCACTGGGACGACGAACAACGGGCCGCACCGCGCCTGACCCTGCGCGACGTCGATCTGCGCATCCGCAACCGCGGCGAACGCCACCAGTTCGGGCTGCATGCCACTCCGCCCGATACGCTGGCCGCACCGCTCGATGTGCGTGGCGAATGGCACGGGCGGTCCTTGGCGGAACCGGGATCGGGCCACGGCCGGCTCTACGCGAACCTGCAGCGGGTCGATCTCGCGCGCCTGATGCCTTGGGTCGACTTGCCGTTCGGCGTCAGCAGCGGCACGGGCAGTCTCCGGGTCTGGCTGGACGTCGAGGGCGAGGATGTCAACGGCTTCACCGCAGATGCGAGCTTGACCGGGCTGCGCGCCCGGCTCGACAGCACCGACACCGGGCTCGAGGTGCGCTCGCTCGGTGGGCGCGTGGCCCTGATCAACCGCAAGGACCACCACGCACTCGAGCTGCGCAACCTCACGCTGCAGACCGGGGACGGCGTTGTGGCGCCGGACACGACCCTGTCCTGGCACCAGGACGGCGAAGGTGACGCCGCACGGCACAGTGTCCGCATCGAGCATCTGGTGCTCAGGCCGCTGTTTCAGACGGCCGCCGCGTTGCCGCTCGCCGACGACCTGCGTCGGCTGATTCTGCAGGCTGCACCGCGTGGTGAGCTCCACGACGTCCGCGCCGAATGGCAGGGCAATTGGCCTGAGCTGGCGCGATACGCGGTCAAAGGGCGCTTCGACGAACTCGGCATGGCGCCAGTCGAGGGCCTGCCTGGCTTCGACAGCTTGTCTGGCTCGGTCGATGCCAACGAGGCGGGTGGCCGCGTTTCGCTGCGTTTCGGCACCGCGCCGTTGCTGTGGCCGGGCCAGTTGCGACGTGCCGTGCCAGTACACAGCGCGGAGGCTGCGGTCAGTTGGCGTCGGTCGAGTGAGGACTGGCGCATCGAGGTGTCCGACGCGCGGCTCGACACGGGCGAACTCAAGGCCTCTCTCCGCGGGACGTGGTCGCCCGGTGCCCGCTCGATGGCGCTCGACGCGAAGATCGAGCATCTGGATGCGGATGCGGCACGCCACTATCTGCCGGGCTCGGTCGGTGAGGGGACGCGCGAATGGCTGGAGATCGCCTTCCCGGCCGGCGGCAAGGGTTCTGGCGACGTCCAGTTGCGCGGCGACCCTGAGCGTTTTCCGTTCAACGATGGCAAGGGCGGCCACTTCGAGGCCAACCTCGACCTGCGCGTGCCGGCGCTGGTCTTCAGCCCGGAGTGGCCCCGTCTCCAGGCGGTCGAGGGCCGGCTGCGTTTCATCGATGCAGCCGTCTCGGTGGAGGGTGCGCGCGCACGCGTCGGGCGCGACACGCTCGAACAGATCCGCCTGCGCATCCCCGACCTCGACGCGGATGATCCGGTGCTGGACGTCTCCGGACAGCTGACGACGAGCCTTGGCGAAACACTCGACTACATCCAGAACAGCCCGGTCCGAGCGCTGATCGACGGCGCCACCGACGGCATGAGCGGGCAGGGCAAGGTCGCGCTCAAGATGTCTCTCCACGTTCCGCTCGACCACTCGGCAGACACCACGCTCAAGGGCGATGCGCTGCTTGACGTCGGTCGGCTTGAGACCGGCCCCGGCCGGCCGCCGCTGACCGCGCTGTCCGGGCACTTGTTGTTCACCGAACAGGGCGTCAGCAGCCCCGGGCTCACGGCGAACCTGCTCGGTGGACCCGCGCGCGGTACCCTCAAGACCTTGCCGGGCGGAGCGGTGCGTATCGATGCGTCCGGGCGCGCGCGTATCGCATCGTTGGCACAGCAGTTCCCGCTGCGGGCCTGGGCTCTGGCACGCGGGGAGGCGCAATGGCATGGCGAGCTGCTGTTTGCCGCATCGGGCACGCGCATCAACGTCCAGTCAGGTCTTGAGGGCGTCACCCTCGACCTGCCGCAGCCCCTGTTCAAAGCGCCTGCCGAGACGCAGCCGCTGCGCTTCGTCTGGCAGGGCGGCGAGCGGGGCGACCGCTACGACCTCGACATCGGCACCCGCATCCATGCCCGGGTGACGACGCGCGAACAACCTGGGGGCAAGGGTTCATCGATCGCGGCGGCGATGGTCGGTCTCGGCGCGGCACCGCTCCCCGTCGAGCGCGCCAGCGGCATCGACTTCGCTGCCGATCTGCCGCAGTTCTTCGCCACCCAGTGGCTCCCCGTCTTCGACCGCTTCACCGGAGCCGGTGAGGGCGACCAGCCGCTGCCGGTCAAGGCCCGCATCAAAGCGGCGCGATTCGAACTCGAAGGTCAGTTCCTCGGCGAGACCGACCTCAGCGTCGACCGCCCGGCTGAGGTCTGGAACTGGGTCATCCGTGGTGCCGACGCCGAGGGCAGCGGACAGTGGGATGCGCGCGGGCACGGTTCGATCACAGCGCGTCTTGCCCGTCTGGCGCTGGCCGCGCCCGTCGACAGCGCCTCGACACCGCAAGACGAGGACCGCGCCTACCCTGCAATCGATGTCGAGATCGGCAGCCTCAGTCGCGGTGGCCGCGAGTACGGCCAGTTGCGCCTCAAGGCAAGCCAGCAGGGCCGCAACTGGCAGATCGACCAACTCAAGTTGACTGCGCCGGAGTACGAACTCGACGCGAGCGGTCAGTGGCAATCCTGGCGCAGCAAGCCGATCACCGACGTCAAGATCGAGCTCAAGACCAGCGACACCGGCCGCTACCTCGAGCGGCTCGGGTACGGCAGTGTCCTCAAGGCAACGCCGGCCACGCTAAAAGGCGTCCTGCGTTGGCGCGGGCCGCCGACCGATCTCGATGTCGCGAGCCTGTCCGGGCAGTTCCGGCTGGAAACCGGCAAAGGTCAGTTCCTCAAGGCCGACCCCGGCGTGGCCCGACTGCTTGGCATCGTCAGCCTCCAGGCGCTGCCACGCCGCATCACCCTGGACTTCCGCGACATCTTCAGCGAAGGGCTGGCGTTCGACGACATCGAAGGAGACCTCGCAGTCAACGACGGCATCATGCGCACCGACAAGCTTTTCATCGACGGTCCTGCGGCCAAAGTGCATATCAAGGGACAAGTCGACCTTGCCAAGGAAACCCAGGATCTGCAGGTCAAAGTCTCGC
>DALYGT010000132.1:0-4905 GCA_031971375.1 Burkholderiales bacterium
AAGGCCCGTGCGCCACCGACATCAGCGCACACGCGGCGAGCAGCGCCCAAACCTCCCTGCGGAACAGGAGCTCGCGCAGGGGTGTCGGGTCCGGGTGCGCGTGGCGCGGCGCCTCCGGCAGCCGCCAGGCAAAGCCGGCGATACCTGCCAGCAGCGCCAGCACCAGCCATGGCAGCGCGTCGATCGGCGCGCGGTCGAGCCACCAGCCGCAGCCGAGCACCGTGATCAGGAAGCCTATCGAACCCCAGAGCCGGATGCGCCCGTAGCGTGCCGTCTCGCGCCCCAGGTGCCCCAGCGTCATCGTCTCCACGAGCGGCAGCGAGGCGCTCCAGAAGAAGGCGATGAGCAGCATCGTGCCGAACATGCCGGCGAAGTCGGTGACCCAGAACACCGGCAAAAAAGTCAGCATCCCCGCGACGGCGGCGAGTCGTACCACCACCGCCTGCCGCCCGAGGTGGTCCGCAAGCCAGCCCCATGCCGCCGGCGCAAAGACCCGCGTCACCTGCAACAGCGACATCAGCACCGCGATGTCAAAGGCGCCGAAGCCGCGATGCTTGAGGTAGAGCGACCAGTACGGCGAGAAGACGCCGACGAAGGCGAAATAGAAGAAGTAGTAGGCGGCGAAGCGCCCCGCCGCGGCGGTCACGCGTCGCCGAATGCGTCGGGGAGGCGTCCCGGGATGACCGGCGTCAGCGTGGCGACGTCGCCACACTGCGCGCGGTGCATCAGCGCGTGGTCGATCAGCACCAGCGCCAGCATGGCCTCGGCGATCGGCGTGGCGCGGATGCCGACGCAGGGGTCGTGGCGACCGGTGGTCTGCATCTCGACCGGGTGGCCGTCGATGTCGACGGAGCGCCGCATCTGCGGGATGCTCGAGGTCGGCTTGATGGCGAGGCTGACGCGGATGTCCTGCCCGGTGCTGATGCCACCGAGCACGCCGCCGGCGTGGTTGCTGGCGAAGCCCTGCGGGGTCAGCTCATCGCCATGCATGGAGCCGCGCTGCGCGACGACGTCGAAGCCGTCGCCAATGGAGACCGCCTTGACCGCGTTGATGCCCATCATGGCGTGGGCGATGTCGGCGTCGAGCCGGTCGAACACCGGCTGCCCCCAACCCACCGGCACGCCGCGCGCCACCACCTCGATGCGCGCGCCCACCGAGTCGCGCTCGGCGCGCACCGCGTCCATCAGCGCCTCGAGCTTCGGGATGCTGGCCGCGTCGGGTGCGAAGAATGCGTTGCGGTCGATCTCGGCGCGGTCGGTGTAGGGCACCGCGATGTCGCCGAGCTGGCTCATCCAGCCGTGGATGTCGATGCCGAAGCGTGCGGCCAGCCATTGCTTGGCGATGGCGCCGGCAGCCACGCGCACCGCCGTCTCCCGCGCCGAGGAGCGGCCACCACCGCGGTAGTCGCGGATGCCGTACTTCTGCCAGTACGTGTAGTCGGCATGCCCGGGGCGGAAGGTGCGCGCGATCTTGCTGTAGTCGCCGCTGCGCTGGTCGGTGTTGCGGATCACCAACGCGATCGGGGTACCGGTGGTGCGGCCTTCGAACACGCCGGACAGCACCTCGACGCGGTCGTCCTCGGCGCGCTGCGTCACGTGCCGCGAGGTGCCCGGCTTGCGCCGGTCGAGGTCGCGCTGCATCGCCTCGAGGTCGAGTGGCAGACCCGGCGGACAACCATCGACCACGCAGCCGATGGCCGGGCCGTGCGATTCGCCAAAGGAGGTGACGCGGAAAAGGGTGCCGAGGGTGTTGCCGGACACGAGCAGGGAGAGGGTGATTGCAGGCAGACCGATGTTAACACCGCGGCATACGTCCAACCCCAAGGGCCGCCGCAGGGCGCTTTGAAGCGCCCATCCTGAATCACCCTCCATCAAAAATCACGCGCATCATCGAAAACGCCCGGACAAGATTTGCCCGGCGATGATTGGCGACACCTTGTTCATTGGTTTCGACGTGTCCAGTCGTATCGACTTTTCCGGTCGTATCGACTTGTCTGCTTTTATCGGGATAAGAGTGGATTAACTTTTCAGAAAAGAATATATTCCGCCCGCGATGTGCGGACAGCGGTCCCGCGCTCGATATTCAAGCTTTAAGCTGTCTTCAGGCTTTTAACCGAATGCCACATTCCGACCGAAGCGTTGGTCAATGATTGCGTTTACGGCCTGTCTGGTCGTGAATGAGACACTGGAGGATCACACATGGACCTTACCCGCCTCTCCATCGCCGAACTCAATGCCTTGCAAGGCGATATCGCCCGCGAGATCGCGCAGCGCCGCAAATCCGAGGCTGACTCCCTCGTCAACGAATTCCGCAAGCGCGCCTCCGAACTCGGCTTGTCACTGGATGACCTGATGACCGGAAAATCCACGGCCAAGCGCGGCAAAGTGGCCGTCAAATATCGCCATCCCGATGATGCGAGCCTCACGTGGACCGGCCGCGGCAAGAAACCGCGCTGGGTCGACGCTTGGCTTGCGTCCGGCAACAGCATGGACAGATTGGCGGTCTGATCCTGCTGGTACATTGATTCGAGACCCGGCTTCGGCCGGGTTTTTTATCGCCTCATCCAGCTTGAGACTCGGGGCTTATCCGACACGCCACGACGCGGCAACCTGTCCCAGGCGCGAAAACCTGTTTCACAGGACCACGCAGGCGAGACTGGCGCAAACGGCCCGGCCGCCCTCGCCGCGCGCCCACCCGACCATGCGCAGCAAAAGAATCAAAAAAGACTTTACTGGCTTACTCTATGAGCCACCAGCCAAGCAAGACTACGTCCAGAACAGCGCGGTGACTTTCCGTCCGGGCGACACCCCGGCGCCGCAACGAACACATCGCCAGGACCTCACCCGGCACCGCCATGCGGTACTCGGTCATCTGGACGATGCGCATCGATAACGATAACTCTTAGATTGAGTCACCCGTGGCGCCGGACGACAGTATCGTTCCACCGTGCATCGCGGGCGACCTGGGACGCATCGCTTGCCGCAAAGCGATAGCGAAGGTACGTTAACCACATAGCCGAGCGAGTCATGCACCTCATGCCACCGAACGCCGCACCGGGACAAGCCCTCCCGGACTTCAACCTCAACGCAGCCATCGAGCTCATCTATGCCTCGAGCAGCGACTCCACAGCGTGGCGCAAGGTGGCAAACATGCTGGCACGCATGTTCGACGTCGACGCGGTTGTGCTGTGCCACACCGAGGGCGATTCGGTCCGCATCCTCGGCGAGGGCTTGTTCAACCTGTCTGCCGAGGATGCCGCCCGTCTCCCGCTGAGTTATCGGACCACCAGCCTGCCATCCGCCCACCACAGCGGCAATGGTGCGGTCCGTACTGTCGACGACGCCGGTTTTGCCCGCGAGATCGACCGCCTGCACCCGGGGGCACGTGTACTGACCGTGGTCATCCCGGAGTTCGACCGCACCGAACCCTTACATGCGACCCACCTCAGTGTGGCCCGCGCAGACGGACGCCTGCCGTTCTCGTCGGGCCAGCAGAACCTGCGAATGACGCTGTCGAAACACCTCACCGAGGCCGTACGCATCCACCGCCGCTTCGTGCGCATCAAGCGGACCGCCAAGTTCAACGGGCTGGCCATCCTGCATCTCGGCGAGGCCTGGCTGGTGATCGACCGCTCACACGCCTTGGTCGAATGCAGCCCGCTGGCGCGCAGTTTCCTCATGCGTTCGGACTTGATGCGCCTGACCGGCGGAAAGGTCGTGTTCCCGACGGCGGACACCGAGGCCGCACTCACCGAGGCCATGTCAATGGTCTGGTCGGGGGAATCCGACCGCGAGCAGGTCAGTGTGACCAGCCCCGAGGATGGCACGCAGGTCGGCTTCGACATCATTCCGGCGCACTCCTCTGAGCATCGCAGCGGTGACGAACCGGACGGCATCATGGTTCTGGTGCGCGAGGTCGACCGCGAACTCATGCTCAAGGTCGAGGCCAAGGCCGAGGCCTGCCGGCTCAGCCGCGCAGAACGCCGCGTCATGGTGCAACTGGTCCGTTCGGGGCAGCCGCCGGCGACCATCGCCACCGCGCTCGGCATCAGCGAGCGGACCGTGCGCTGCCAGTTGTCGTCGATCTTCCGCAAGACCGGCGCACGGAACCAGCAAGACCTGATCCGGATGACGCTCGCCGGCTGACGCGCTGCCGAGAGGTGCTTGAATCGGCAGACGCAAGCGCCGCTCGATGCTCGGCGCCTTACTGCGTCGCCCCGAAAGAAAGGTTGTCGATGAGGCGAGTGGTACCCAGCCTTGCCGCGCCGAGCACCACCCATTCGCGCGTGGCGGGGCCGGGCTCGCGCAGGGTCGTGGCATCTCTCACAGCGATGTAGTCGACCTGCCAGCCGGCGCGTGCAAGGCCGTCGCTGGCGGCGCCGGTCGCCGTGGCGGCACAGCCGCCCGCTTGCAGCGCATCGCGCACGTCGCACAGCGCCTCGTACAACTGGGGCGCTTGCGTGCGCTCGGCCGGGCTCAGGTATCCGTTGCGGCTCGACAGCGCCAGCCCATCGGCGTCGCGCTCGGTCGGGTGGGGAACGATCCGGACCGGCATCGCCAACTGCTCGACCATGCGGCGAATCAGCCAGAGCTGCTGGAAATCCTTCTCACCGAACACGGCAACTGCCGGCTGCACCAGGTTGAAGAGCTTGCAGACCACCGTGAGAACGCCGCCAAAGTGGCCGGGCCGGTGCGCACCGCAGAGCTGGTCGGCCTCGGGCGGCGCTTGCACCACGACCGTCTGCGGCGTGGGGTAGATCACACCTTCATCGGGCGCGAACAGGATGTCGCAACCGGCCTCGGCGAGCGCGTGGGCATCGTCATCAAGGGTGCGCGGGTAGCGGTCAAAGTCCTCGCCGGCGCCGAACTGAAGCGCTACCCGCACCGGGATTTCGGCGGGGCGCT
>DALYGT010000133.1:0-4839 GCA_031971375.1 Burkholderiales bacterium
CAGGTCGACCGCCGCGAGTGCGATCTGCTGGCCGAGCAGCAGGAACTGCGAGAGGCGATCTATCACGATCGGCTGACCGGCCTCTGGAACCGTGTCGGGCTGGTCGAGCGGCTCGAACAGGCGCTTGTCTCGCGCCGCGCCGGTGAACAATTGCTCGCAGTGTGCTTCCTCGATCTCGACGGTTTCAAGGCGGTGAATGATCGTTTTGGGCATGCGGTGGGTGACCTGCTGCTGGTTGAGGTGGCGCGCCGCCTGAGCGCCTGCGTCCGCGACACCGACACGGTGGCCCGGCTTGGCGGCGATGAGTTCGTCGTGGTGCTGGAAGGCGAGAGCCGGTCCGGAGAGCTTTACACACTGCTCGAGAGCATCGTCGCGCGCGTCTCGAAGCAGGTGCCGGCTGGCGGGCGGCCGCTGCGGGTCGGCGTCAGCGTCGGTGTCACCGTGCGTCATTCGGCGGCGGACACGGTCGAGAGCCTGCTCAAAGAGGCCGACGAGGCGATGTACGAGGCCAAGCGCGCCGGCCGCAACCGCTGGGTGCTGCACGGGTCGGTCAGCGGCGCACTGTTCCGTCGGTGTTGGTTGCGGCCAGCTTTTGAACGGCTGCCGGCGTAGGCGTAGTTGTCGCGTCGCGCCACATCACCCAACGATCGCGACCGGCACGTTTGGCTTCCAGCATGGCGCTGTCGGCGTTGTGGACGAGCGCGTGATCTGCGAGGGTGTCGCTGCTTGGCCCCGTGGCGATCCCTGCGCTGACGGTGATCTGCTCGCGCACCCCGCCAGCAAGCCGGATGTGAAGGTTGCGAACCGTCTCGAGGATGCGGTCGGCGGTCTGCAGCGCGCCGCGCGCGTCAGTGTCCGGCAGCAGCACGACGAACTCCTCGCCGCCCCAGCGGCAACAGAAATCGGTAGGACGCAGCAGGCTGTTGCGGATGGCGGTGGCCACTGCTCGCAGCGCACGGTCTCCGGTGACGTGCCCGTGGCGGTCATTAAGGTGTTTGAAGTGGTCGATGTCGAGGAATAGCGCACTCATCGGCTGGCGATCGCGAGCGCAGGTGCGGGCCAAGCGGTCGAAAGCGCGCTCAAAGGCCCGCCGGTTGGGCAGGCCGGTGAGCGCATCGCGCAACGCGTGGCGTGATGCTTGCCGCAGGCGCGCGTCGGTCTCCTCCAGCCGCTCGGACCCGACGGCGAGCAGCACGCCGCCGGCCAGCAGCAGCACGCCGGGCACGGCGATGCTGCCGAGCCACAGCAGGAGGGCACGTGGCAGGCTCACACCACTGACGCTGTTGATGCCGGTCAGTGACGAGTGGCTTCGCGCCTCGAGCCAGCCCGAGCCGTCGGCACCGCGCGCCTCGCGCGCAGCGACCAGCGTCGGTGACCCGAATGCGCCGCCCCGCGCGAGCAAGATGCGCCCGTCGGGGCGGCGCAGCTGCGAGTAGCCGGTAGGCGGTCGCAGACGAACGGCGAGTACGCTGGCCAGATGGGCCGGCGGGGGTACTGGCAGCGTATGGCCGATGGTCGGCTCGTCTGGCTCGCGGCGCATCATTTCGAGCGTCAGTGCATCGGCGAGGTAGACGGCCTCCGTGGCCTCCAAGGCGACGTGTCGCTCGAGCGCCCCGACATGGCTCCACCAAGATTGCAGCGCGATCAGCGCGAGCCCGATGCTTACGCCCCACCGTACGCGCATTCGTCGGCGGGAACGCCGCTGAACGTTTGCCGTGCCGCGCACTCTGAGAGCGTGGTTGTCGGGCCTGGCGTCTCCAGCACCATGGTGTGACATCATCTGCGGCGTTCTACGGTGCGAGCCGGACCGTCATGTTGTTTGTCGTAAATCTCTCGCGAGAGGGCGCTTTCGGCTTTGCGCTGGGGCAAGCCTTTCGCTCAAGACCTTGGGGGTGTGGTGCGTCGCTGGTGGTGGATCGCGGTCTTTCTGGCTCTGGCAGCCGGGCTCTGGTGGTGGTCGCCATGGAAGGGCGAGCCGCCCCCGCCGCCGGAGACGGTGCAGGTCGGGCGTGGCAACCTGCGCGTCGAGGTGAGTGCGCTGGGCACGCTCCAGCCGCTGCAGTTCGTCGACGTCGGCACCCAGGTGACCGGCCAGTTGCGCAAGCTGCACGTGGAGATCGGGCAGCCGGTCAAGAAGGGCCAGTTGATCGCCGAGATCGACCCGACCCTGTTCGAATCGCGCGTCGGGCAGACCAGCGCGTCGATCAGCAATCTCAAGGCGCAACTGGCTGACCGCCAGGCGCAGCGCGTGCTCGCGCGTCAGACTGCGGAGCGCAACCGCAGCTTGATGGACAGCGACGCTGTGAGCCGACAGGAGCTCCAGGCATCCGAAGCGGCATTGCAGCAGTCCGACGCGGCCATCAGCGCGGTCGAGGCGCAGATCCGCCAGCAGTCGTCGGCGCTGGTGTTCGACAACACCAACCTGCGATACACCAAGATCTATGCGCCGATGGGCGGCACCGTGGTGTCGATCACCGCCCGCCAGGGCCAGACACTGGTCGCCGCGCAGCAGGCGCCGGTGATCCTGCGCATCGCCGACCTCGGCACCATGACCGTGCAGGCGCAGGTGTCCGAGGCCGACATCAGCCGCATCCGCGTGGGTACGCCGGCGTCCTTCAACACCTTGGGCCTGCCGGACCGGCGCTGGACTGGCGTCGTTCGGCAGATCCTGCCGACGCCGGAGACGGTCAACAACGTCGTCCTCTACAACACGCTGTTCGACGTCAGCAACCCGGATGGTGTGTTGCTGCCGCAGATGAGTGCGCAGGTGAGCTTCCTGCTCGCCGAGGTCAAGGACGCCATCGTCATCCCGACACGCGCGCTGCTGCCCAAGGGCGGCAAGGGCAAAGGCAAAGGCAAAGACAGCGGCAAGGACAAGAGCAAGGGCCCCGCCGGGGCTGACCGCATCGCCACAGATTCACCCGCCGCCCGCAAGGCTCGGGTCGAGGTCATGGAGAACGGCAAGCCGACCGAGCGCAGCGTCGAACTCGGGCTCGAGACGCGCAACGAGGTGCAGGTGCTGGCCGGCCTGCGCGAGGGCGAGACCCTGGTCCTGCCGCCGCAGAAGAGCGATGGCGAGAAGGGCGGCAAGGGCAAGGGCGGCAAGGGCAAAGGTGGCGGCTCGGGCGGCATGCCCAAGGTCAAGCCGTCCTGACCCCGCCTACGCATGACCGCACCGCTCATCGAACTGCGTGGCATCACCCGCACCTATGGTAGCGGCGACACGGCCGTGCGGGTGTTGCACGGCATCGACCTGAGCATCCGCCACGGCGACTTCGTCGCGCTGCGAGGTCAATCAGGTTCGGGCAAGACCACGCTGATGAACATCCTCGGCTGTCTCGACACGCCGACCAGCGGCGAGTACCTGTTCGAGGGCCGCGATGTCAGTCACCTCAGCGCGGACGAGTTGGCCGCCCTGCGCAGCGAAGTCTTCGGCTTCGTCTTTCAGCGCTACAACCTGATCGGCACCGAGACGGCCTTGCAGAACGTCGCCATGCCCGCGATCTACCGCGGTCAGCGCGCCAGCGAGCGCGAGGCGCGGGCGCAGTCGCTGCTGCAGCGACTCGGTCTCGCGGCGCGCGCGACGTTCCGCCCGTCGGCGCTGTCCGGGGGGCAGCAGCAGCGTGTCTCGATCGCGCGGGCGCTGATGAACGGCGGGCGCGTCATCCTTGCCGATGAACCGACCGGCGCGCTCGACAGTGCCAGCGGCCAGGAGGTGCTCCGCCTTTTGCACGAACTCCATGCCGAAGGCCACACCATCATCCTCATCACCCACGATGCCGGCGTGGCGGCGCAGGCGCGGCGCGTCATCGAGATCGCTGACGGGCTCATCGTCTCCGACCGCGTGGTCGGCGAAACCGACAGCCAGCCCGTGAGCCCCGGCGCGTCCGCAGCAGCGCATCCGCTGGCGGACGTCGGCCTCGCCCCACCACCCGCCCGCGCCAACCCGATGGGCGACTTCGCCGCGTCCTGCGGCATGGCGCTGCGTTCGCTGCGCAACAACCTGTTCCGCACCGCGCTGACCCTGCTCGGCATCGTCATCGGCGTGGCAGCGGTCATCACCATGCTGGCGATGGGCGCCGGGAGCAAGGCCGAGGTGCTGCGCAGCATCGAGGCGATGGGGCCGGATCTCCTTGTGGTCCGCCCGGGTGCGCCAAATATTCGCGGCTCGTCGGATGTCAAGACGCTGACCGCCGACGACGCCAAGGCGCTCGAGGGCATGCCCAATGTCCTGCGCGTCGTGCCCGAGAACGGCAAGGGCATCACGGTGCGATTTGGTCGCAACGACTACTCGACCAACGGCGTTGGCACGACGTCGGAATACCCCGCCGCGCGCAGCTGGGAGGTGTTGCGCGGGCAGTTCTTCAGCGACACCGACGTCGCCAGCTATGCGCCAGTGGCGGTGATCGGCACCACGGTGCGCGATGCGCTGTTCACCGAGGGCGAGGACCCGATCGGGCAACGCATCCTCATCGAGAATGTCCCGTTCGAGGTCATCGGCGTGATGTCGACCAAGGGCGAGTCGGCGTTCGGCAGCGACCTCGACGACAACGTCTTCGTCCCCATCACCACCGGTCGCATGCGTCTGTTCGGGCAGAGCCATGTCCGCGCCATCGCCCTGCAGCTGGCCGACATGAACCGCTCGGAGGAGACATCGGCAGCGGTCGAGGACGTGATCGCCGCGCGCCATCGCATGGTCGACTTCAAGGTGCGCAACATGGCCTCCCTCATCGAGACTGCCACCAAGACGCAGAACACCATGTCGCTGCTGCTTGGCTCGATCGCCGCCATCTCGCTGCTGGTCGGCGCGGTGGGCGTGGGCACCGTCATGACCATTGC
>DALYGT010000134.1:0-4816 GCA_031971375.1 Burkholderiales bacterium
GACGACGGCGGCTGAGGCACACCATCGAGCCCGCAGCGCGGGTCAGATGTGGCCGCCACTCACGCGGTGGTTGCCGCCGAGGTCGTGATGGTCCACGCGGTCGGCAAAGCCCGCTGTCTCGAGCAACCCTGCCACGGCCGCACCTTGGTCCCACCCATGCTCGACCAGCAGCCAGCCGCCCGGTGTCAGATGCGCCGGCGCGCCGACGATGAGGGTCCGCAACGCGCAGAGCCCGTCGCCCCCGGGCGTCAGTGCACCAGACGGCTCGAAGCGCAGGTCGCCCTCGGCCAGATGCGCATCGCCGGCGGCGATGTAGGGCGGGTTGCTGACGATGAGATCGAATCGTTGGGTGGCCGACCCGGCCAGCGCACCGTACCAGTCGCCCTGAAAGAAAAAGACATTGCCCGCGCCGAGCGCCGCCGCATTTGCGCGAGCGACCTCGAGTGCGGCCGCGCTCGCATCGGTCGCCACCACGCGGGCCCGCGGCCGCGCCAAGGCGATGCTGATGGCGACACAGCCGCTGCCGGTGCCGAGGTCGAGCACGCGCCACGGGCGGCCCTCTGGCAGCACGGCAAGTGCAGCATCGACCAGCGTCTCGGTGTCCGGCCGCGGGATCAGCACGTCGCGCGTCACCCGGAAGCGGTGCCCATGGAACTCGCGCCAGCCGAGGATGTAGGCCACCGGCTCTCCGGCAGCGCGACGCGCGACCCAGTCTGCCAGTCGCGCACGCTGACCTGGCTCGAGGGGCGTCTCGCCGTGGCTGACCCAGCGCCCGTCGCTGCAGCCGCAAGCCTCGCGCAACAGTACCCGCGCGTCGATATTGTCGATCTGCCGGCGCGCCCAGCCCCATGCCGCGCCGAGGGTCGGCGGGCAGTCCTCAGGTGTCGCGCGACTCATCTCACCACTCCCGTAGCCGGGCAATTCAACCCTCGCTCGCCAGCGCTGCGAGCAGTTCGGCCTGATGCTCGGCGCGTAGCGCGCCCACCAGCTCGCCGAGGTCGCCATCCATGATCGCGTCGATCTTGTAGAGCGTCAGGTTGATCCGGTGGTCGGTGATGCGCCCCTGCGGGAAGTTGTAGGTGCGGATGCGCTCTGAGCGGTCGCCACTGCCGACCAGGCTCTTGCGTTCGCTGGCGATGGCCGCCTGCTGCTCGGCCTCCTGTGCGGCCTTGATGCGCGCCGCCAGCACGGCCAGCGCCTGCGCCTTGTTGCGGTGTTGGGAGCGGTCGTCCTGACATTCCACGACGATACCCGTGGGCAGGTGCGTGACCCGTACCGCAGAATCGGTTTTGTTGATGTGTTGCCCACCTGCGCCGCTGGCACGGAAGGTATCGATGCGCAGATCGGCCGGGTTGATGCTGACCTCGGCCAGTTCATCGGCCTCGGGCATCACCGCCACCGTACAGGCCGAGGTATGGATGCGGCCCTGCGATTCGGTGGCCGGCACGCGCTGCACACGATGGCCGCCGCTCTCGAACTTGAGCATGGAGTAGGCGCCGTCGCCGACCACCCGCGCGATGACCTCCTTGTAGCCGCCCAGATCAGACGCGTTGCTCGACACCACCTCCACTCGCCAACCGTTTCGTTCGGCGTAGCGCGAGTACATGCGGAACAGGTCGCCGGCAAACAGCGCCGATTCGTCGCCGCCAGTACCGGCGCGGATCTCGAGGAACAGGTTGCGGTCGTCGTTGGGGTCGCGCGGTAGCAGGCCGGTCTGCAGCTCGGCCTCGAGCGCCTCGCGGCGCGCTTCGCAGGCAGCGATCTCCTCCCGGGCCAACTCGGCCATGTCCGCATCGCCCGCCATCTCGCGCGCAGCAAGCAGGTCCGCATCGTTCTTCTGCCAGGCGTGGTAGCGCTCCACCACCGCGCCGATGTCGGCGTGTTCGCGGGTGAGCTTGCGGTACTGGTCGAGGTCACTGGCGGCATCCTCGCTCGCCAGCAGGCGGTTGATCTCGTCGAGCCGCTCTTCCAGTCGCGCCAGCCGGTCAAGCAGGGCGGGGTTCATCGCGCGCCGCCTGTGACGACGGGCCCGTCAAGTCGTCCATGAGACAGATGCGCCCCGGCCCAGGCACCGCGTGTCGCCAGCATCATCGGACGGCCTAATCGACTTGACCGGGGTAGAGCCTCGCCAGCCACTTCACAAGGTCTGCACGCTCAGCGTCGCTGGCGCTGCTCACGGCCTTGGTCGGGCCGTGCAAGAGCTTGTTGGTGAGCGACTGCGACAGCGCCTCGATCACCGCTGCCGGGTCGTCGCCGCGCGCCAGTTGCTTGACCGCAGCGTCCACCGCCGCCTGCCGCGCCAGTTCGGCGCCCTCGCGCAGTTGCCGCACCACCGGCACCGATCCGCGCGCTTGCAACCAGCGCATGAAATCGCTCACGCGCACATCGATGATCGACTCGGCGCTGCTCACCGCCTCGCGCCGGCTCTCGACGTTCTCGCGGACGATGTGGGCGAGGTCGTCCACGGCGTAGAGGAAGACGTCGTCGAGCTGCGCCACCTCCGGCTCGACGTCGCGCGGCACGGCCAGGTCGACGATGAACAGCGGTTTGCGTCGGCGCGCCTTGATCGCGCGTTCGATGAGCCCCTTGCCGATGATCGGTAGCGGGCTCGCCGTGCTGGTGACGATGATGTCGTGCTGCGCCAGCACCTGCGGCAGGTCGTTGAGGCTGATGGCATGCCCGCCGAAGCGCCGCGCCAGCTCCTCGCCGCGCTCGACGGTGCGGTTGGCCACGGTCACCGCGGCCGGCTTCTGCGCCGCAAAGTGTGCCGCGCACAGTTCGACCATCTCCCCGGCGCCGATGAACAGCACCTTCTCGCGGCTGAGGTCGGGGAAGATGCGCTCAGCCAGCCGCACCGCGGCCGCTGCCATGGAGACCGACCGTGTGCCGATCTCGGTCTGCGCACGCACGTCCTTGGCCACCGCGAACGAGTTCTGGAACAACTTGTGCAGCATCCAGCCGAGTGTGCCGGCGCTCTCCGCCGACTTGGCCGCCTGCTTCATCTGGCCGAGGATCTGCGTCTCGCCAAGCACCATAGAGTCGAGCCCGGCAGCGACGCGGAAGGCATGACGTACCGCGGCCTCACCGGGCAGCTGGTAGAGGTGTTCGGCCACCGTGCGCGCAGGCAACTGGTGGAAGTCCGCAAGCCAATCGACAGCCGCATCAGGCTCGTGCGTATGGCAGTAGACCTCGGTGCGGTTGCAGGTGGAGAGGATCGCCGCCTCCGACACCGGGCGCTTCTCGACCAGATTGCGCAGCGCATCGCTGACACGTTCGGCCGGGAACGCCACCCGCTCGCGCACGGCGAGCGGGGCACTCTCATGGTTGAGGCCAAAGGCGAACAGCGACATGGGCAGGGCGGCGTTCATGGATCTAGACGCTGAGTTTAGTCGCCTTGCGCCGGGGTATCTGTAGAGGACGATGCATCCAGACTGCTCTCCTTGAACTGCAGGGCGTGCAAGCGCGCATAGACGCCGCCCACACGGATCAGTTCGTCATGACGGCCTGACTCTACGACATGTCCGCTTTGCATGACAACAATACGGTCGGCTTTTTCGATGGTCGAGAGCCGGTGCGCGATCACCAGCGTCGTCCGGCCGCGCATCAGACGCTCGAGTGCGGCCTGCACCTGCTTCTCCGATTCCGAGTCCAGCGCGGAGGTCGCCTCGTCAAGGACGAGGACCGGCGCATCCTTGAGGATGGCGCGTGCGATGGCGAGTCGTTGACGCTGGCCTCCCGACAACCGCACGCCGTTCTCGCCGATCAACGTATCGAAACCCTGCGGCATGTCACGGATGAATCCAGCTGCAAACGCAGCCTCGGCAGCGGTCTCGATCTCGGCACGGGTCGCATCGCGGCGCCCGCCGTAGGCGATGTTCGCCGCCACCGTGTCGTTGAACAGCACCACATCCTGACTCACCAGCGCGATCTGACGCCGCAGGTCGGCAAGCGGAAGGTCGGCGACATCGACACCGTCGATACGCAACGACCCGGAGTCCGCGCGGTAAAAGCGCGGCAACAGGTTGGCCAGCGTGGTCTTGCCGCTGCCGCTGGCACCGACCAGCGCGACCATCTCGCCCGGGGCGATGCGCAGGTCGATGCCGGCGAGCGCCTCGCGGCCACCCGCGGCGTAAGAGAAGCGAACGTCACTTAGCTCGACCTCGCCGCGCGCACGCGCCAGGGTGGCACGCCCGGGATCCGCTTCGGGTGATTCATCGATCAACTCGAACACGCTCTCGGCTGCGGCAAGCCCACGCTGCAGGTGATCGGTGACGCCGGTGAGCTTGCGCAGCGGCGGCATCACCATCAGCATGGCCACCAGATACGAGACGAACCCGCCGACCGACAATTCGCCGGCCTTGGCCTGACCCGTGGCGATCCAGATGACGATGGCGACGGCGAACGCGGTGACCAGTTGCACGATCGGCATGCCAGCCGCGGTGGTCGCGGCCTGCCGCAAGAGGAAGCGCCGCACCTCGCCGGCCGCATCGCGGAAGCGCGCTGCCTCATAGCTCTGCCCACCATAGACCTTGATGACGCGATGACCACCGATGGCCTCGTCGATCACATGGGTCATGTTACCCATGGCGGTCTGCGCGCCGCGGCTCGCACCGCGCAGCCGGCGGGCGATCTTGCGCACGAGGAAGGCGACCAGTGGCGCAACGGTGAGAACCACCAGGGTCAGCTTCCAGTTGAGCCAGAGCAACCAGCCGATGAGCCCGATCACCACCAGCGATTCCTTGACCAGCGTGGTGAAGGCGTTGGTGGCCGCCGTCATGACGTTGGCGACGTCGAAGCTGACCTTGGACATCAGCTT
>DALYGT010000135.1:0-4742 GCA_031971375.1 Burkholderiales bacterium
CCGACCAGACCACCACGCTGCCGGCGCGTGGC
This sequence comes from Burkholderiales bacterium, assembly GCA_031971375.1. Classification (GTDB taxonomy): domain Bacteria; phylum Pseudomonadota; class Gammaproteobacteria; order Burkholderiales; family UBA3065; genus UBA3065. Next base: position 33 of record DALYGT010000135.1, read on the forward strand.
AGTGTCGAGGTCGCATTCTCCCCGGATGGGGGCTGCACGGACGCGACGGTACGCTTTGTCGGCGAGGCCCGGAACAGCATCCGGATGGCTGCCTACGGGCTCACCTCCAACCCGATCGGCAAGGCTCTGGTCGATGCCAAGAAGCGTGGCGTCGAGGTCAGGGTGGTGGTCGACCGCGACCATAACGGCCGTCGCAACACGCCCAACAGCATCGTCAGTTACCTCGCGGCCAACGGTATCCCGGTGCGCATCGACTCGGCAGTGAAGATCCAGCACAACAAGGTGCTGATCGTCGACGGCATCTCGGTGCAGAACGGCAGTTTCAACTTTACCCGGGCGGCGCAGACCTCGAACGCGGAGAACATCATCATCCACCGCGATTTCCCGGAACTGGCGGCGCTGTTCACCCGGAACTGGGAGCGCTTGTGGGCGGAGTCCGCCGATTACGAACCCGGCTACTGACACCGTGACGCTTCGCGGTGCCGCAACATGAGGTTCATGTTGCGGCGTTAGACTGAAACGCTGCCTTCATCTTGCCCCAAGCGGTTTCGGGCCGATAATCCATGAGCAGTGGTGACCGCTTCTATCCCATACATCCCTCGCAGCTGGTGGTCGGATTATACGTGTGGGTCGATCTGCCCTGGATGGATCACCCCTTCCTTCGCAGCAAGATGTTGCTGACCTCCGAGAGCGATGTCCTGGCGGTGCAAGCGTCAGGTGCCGAGGGTTGCCTGTATTGGAATCCGGCCCGCAGCAAGTCGTCGCCCTTGCCTCGCGAGCCGGTCGCAGTCAGCCCGGCCACAGAGGCTCTTGCCGAGGTTGTTGACGATCTCATCGAGTCCAAACGGGCCCGCGAACTCGAGCAGTTGCGTCAAGTCACGCAGGCCGCTCGCAGGTCATGGGATGCCTTGTCGCTGTCGGTGTGGGCCGTGGTTCACGATATGCCGCGTTCGCCGGTGAGCGTGGGTGACAAGGTCACCTCGCTTGCTTTTGACGTGGTGGAGGCGACCGAGAATGCGAGCGCGTGGCAACTCCGAAAGTTGGGCGATTCCACCAATCGCGGCCAACATCACCACGCGCTGCGGACAATGACACTGAGCGTGATGATCGGAACCCAGCTCGGGATGAGCCAACACGAACTGCATGACCTTGCTATCGCTGCGCTGGCGCATGACGTTGGGCAGTCGGACATACCCTATCCACGCATCAACCCGGTTCAGCCACGTGTGGCTGGTCGGCCCAACTACACTGTCGATCACGGCCACGTGCAACGACACGTAGAGCGCAGTCTTGAACTCGCGCACATGTCGGGGGTGTTCACCAAGGAGTCTTTGCAGATCATCGCGCAACATCACGCCGCGATGGACGGCAGCGGTTGGCCACGCGACACCTCCGACATTTGTATGGGCGCGAGGATCCTTGCCCTCGCCGACCGCTTCGACCGCTTGTGCAGTCCTTCGGGCGCCGAGGAGCCTCCGCTTCCCCCCTCGAGTGCCGTCATACAGATGTTCCGCAGTGAGAGCCGGCGCTACGATAGCAGCGTCTTGCAGGCTTTCATCAAGCTCATCGGCATCTATCCACCGAGTACCATCCTGCGCCTGGACGATGGCTCCATCGCCATGGTCGTGGCACCGGGTGCCAGGGCTCACCAGCCGCTGATGGCCGTCTATGACCGTGCCGTTCTGCCGCAAGAGGCACCGCTACAGGTGCTTGGCGCCGAAGGCAGTCCGGCTGTGCTCTCGGTCATCAACGAAACCGGCTTGCCCTCGGCGGTCCTCGACTGGCTGGAGAAGATCGAGATGCGGATGGCGGCGACGCCGGTGTCACTGTTGCGTCACGAGGCTTCTGAGTTGGCACCCGAAAGCGAGTAATGGCTGGCGTGCCGGTGTGCGTGCACGGATTCCTGCTCGGGCTGTTGCTCCCTTGGGCGCTCGTCGCAAACGCGGACGGCCCTGACTTCGTCGCGCTCGGCGACATGCCATATGGCGAGTCGGCCGACGTGGAGGCGCGTTATTACCGCCTGATCGATGCGATCAACGCTGTCCAACCGGCTTTCTCCGTGCATGTGGGCGACATCAAGTCTGGCGGCACATCCTGCTCGGACGCGGCGCTGCTGCGCCAACGCGACAATTTTCGGCGCTTCGCGCAGGCCTTGGTCTACACGCCGGGCGACAACGAGTGGACCGACTGCCATCGCAGCAGCAATGGCGGCTTCTCGCCCACCGAACGGTTGGACCGGTTGCGGGCACTGTTCTTTGAGCCTGGCCGATCGCTCGGCAGGGCGACAACGCCAGGCGTTTCGCAGCCCGAACTCACCCCCGAGTTCGGGGCGTTCGTCGAGAACCGTCGCTGGGAACAAGCAGGCCTCGTCTTCGTCACTGTGCACGTGGTGGGCAGCAACAACGGCTTGCAATCGCCGGCGCCAGATGCCCGCGCCGAGCACGCGCGGCGAACGCGCGCTGACCGCGTCTGGCTGGAGCTCGCGTTTCACCGTGCACGGGAGATCGATGCCCGTGCAGTGGTCGTCTTCATGCAAGGTGACCCCTTCGCTGCGCGTGCCCAATACGACGATTTTCCCGAGGAATCAGGTTTCCGCGGCGTCTTTGCCGAGGCGCTGCTGCCATTGACGAGGGACTGGGCGCGACCCGTCCTGCTGGTGCATGGCGATGAGCACCGCCTGCGTAACGACAGGCCATTCAAGTTCGAAGGCCGTCCGCTCACCAACCTCTTCCGCGTCGAGGTGCCTGGAGATGGCGATATGCGCGCGCTTCTGATCCGTTGGATCGACGGCAGTGACGACGTACCGTTCGTGTTGGAGCCGATCGCGCCCTGAGGTCGGCCGCCGGCTAGAACGTGACAAAGGCGCTGAGATTGGCCAAGACTGCGACGGCGATCGCGAAGAAGGTCGCTTTCATGCCGCGGACACGCAAGGGGATGCTGCCGCGGGGCAGCGCCTGCGCGTGGGTCACCCGGCCGAACACCAGGAGTGTCGCAGAGAGCAGGGTGAGCGGCCAGAACCCATGGTTGACCTCGGCGAGCGCCAGCATGAGCAGGGTGATCGGAACGTACTCGGCGAAGTTGGCGTGGGCGCGTACTGCGGCCTCAAGATCGTCCTGCAGGCCGGTGCCCAGGCGCACACCGTGCTTGCGCCGCAAGGCGATCACCTTGAACGCAAGGCGGACGTAAAGGACGCTCAACGCGCTCGCGGTGACTGCGCTGATCGGTGCGGCGGGTAGGGTCAGTGTCGGCATGGTCAAAGGGTGCAGTTTTGCGGGTGCGATGTGCTCACACGGAGGGGGGTGTTGCAGCGAGCGATTCGCGCCGGCGCCTGGCCAGGATCAAGGCGGTGTTGAGGCCGGTGAGCGCCATGATAGGCCAGAGCCAGGTGCAGACCATCAGCCAGAAGACGCGGCTCCCGACGGAGGGGCCGCCCGCCGGTTCATCGGGCTTGCGCGGACCCTCACTGAACAGGTGTCGGTGGGTAAAGGTCGCCGCGCCGAAGCTCGTGCCGAACAGCAGGTACATAACGATCCAGGCGTTCATGGGCAGCCCTCGCAAAGGTTGGGGGAGCGTCGCCGCAGTGGCGAAGACGCCCATCATCTGTCCTGAATCAGTCTAGGGTGAAGTGTTTTTCGTGAGTGCTTTGCAGGAGGCATGAACGCCAAGAGCCGTTCCACTTCCTCGTTGGTGAACGCAGGTCTGGGTTCCCTACGCGGACCACCCACATTGAGTCTGGGCAGGGGCCGCCGCTCGTCCCATAGACCTTCGCGGCGCAGCCTGTTGACCACTCGCGCAAAGGCACTGGCGTGATTGCGTTGCGTGCTCTGCTTGGGCACTCGCCCCAGTTGGCAGGCTCGCCACGAGTCGAAGGCTTCTGTCGACCTCCCGTAAATTAGGTCCGTGGGTGACTGGGGTCTTCTGGGCAAACTACGCCCTGGGAGGCCCGCGATGCGCAAGAGCAAGTTCAGTGAGAGTCAGATCGTCCACACCTTGAAGCAGGTGGAGGGCGGACGGCAGGTGAAGGATGTGTGCCGGGAGTTGGGCATATCGGACGCGACGTATTACGCGTGGAGGTCGAAGTACGGTGGGATGGAGGCCTCCGACGTGCGTCGGCTGCGTGAGCTTGAGGATGAGAACGCCAAGCTCAAGCGGATGTATGCGGACCTGGCGCTTGAGGTGACGGCGTTGAAGGACGTCATCGCAAAAAAGCTGTAGGTCCGGCGATGAAGCGCCCGCTGGTGCAGATGCTTCGTGAGGAGCATGGTTTCAGCGAGCGCCGGGCCTGTGAGGCGGTGGGGCTGTCGCGGTCGGTGGCGCGCTATGAGCGCCGGCCTGACCGGGACGAAGAAGTGATTGCGGTGCTGCTGGAGTTGGCGGAGCGCTTTCCGGAGCGTGGCTTCGACAAGCTGTTCCTGCTGATCCGAAGGCGCGGTCTCAACTGGAACCACAAGCGGGTGCATCGGGTGTACTGCGAATTGCGGCTGAATCAGCGTCGGCGGGGCAAGAAGCGCATCCCGTCGCGTCATCCCCAGCCTCTGGCCGCGGGTGAGCGGGTCAATGCCTGCTGGTCTGCCGACTTCATGTCGGACGCGCTCTGGGATGGTCGTCGCTTCCGTACCTTCAATGTCGTCGATGACTACAACCGAGAGGCTCTGGCCATCGAGATCGACCTGAACCTGCCTGCCGGAAGAGTCATCCGCACGCTCGATC
>DALYGT010000136.1:0-3286 GCA_031971375.1 Burkholderiales bacterium
CGCAGCGCCTCATGCAGCGCATCGATGCGGTCGGTGGTGGTCTTGGCGGTGACGGCGACCTCGTCGGCGGTCTCGATCGCGCCCTGCCAGCGGTAGACCGAGCGACCGCTCGCGGCGATGTGCACACAGGCAGCGAGGCCGGCCTCGACCCACGCACGGGCGGCGGTCTCCGCCCGCTCGCGGTCGGGGAAGGTCGTCAGCAGCAGCATCACCGCCGCCTGCGGCTCGCCCCTCTGATGCAATGGGTCAGGGGCTGGTATTGGGAACCGCGGCATCGGTCGTCTCCAGAAAGGATGCGACCGTGGGATAGCGCAGGCGCAGGCGCAGTTCCCGCCGCGCACGTCGGTTGTCGAGCTGCCGCGACTCGGCCATGAACGACCACAGCATCGGATCGACGCGCGCGCGCACAAGATCGCGCGGCAGGCGCGGCGGCCGCGGCAGGCCAAAGCGGTCAGCGACGGCATCAAAGTAATCGCCCATGCGCAGCGGTGCGTCGTCGCACACGTTAAAGGCGCGCCCGCCGCGCGCCCGGAACAGCGCCAGCACGCAGGCACGCGCCAGGTCGTCGGCGTGGATGTGGTTGCTGTAGCTGTCCTCGGTCGCCTCGATGGCCGGCGCCCCGGCACGGATGCGCGCCACCGGCAACCGGTCTGCCGCGTAGATGCTGGGCGCGCGGAGGATCGCCGTGGCAACGCCGGTATCGCGTCCCCAGCGCCGCAACAGCCGCTCCGCCGCGACGCGCCGCCGGGCGCGCGGCGAGGCCGTCCGCAGCAACGCCGTCTCGCTGACCAGCGAGCCGCCGTGATCGCCATAGACACCGCTGGTGCTGATATAAACCAGACTGCGTGGTAATCTGGAGCCGGACAGCGCTGCGAGGGTCCGCCTCAGCCGAGGCTCCCCGTCCGTATCGGACGCCGGCGGCGCTGAATAGATGATGCGGTCGGTCCGGCCCGAAAGTCGCGCCAGCGTCGTGCGGTCGTCCAGGTCGCCGACGACGACACGGACGCCGGCCGAGCGCAAGCGGGCCGCCTGGGGTCCGGGGCGCACGAACGCAGTGACCTGCCACCCACGCGGCAACAACGCCAGCGTCCGGAAGGCGACATCGCCGCCGCCGACCAGCAGCAACCGTGTCGCACGGTGGGCCATGTATCTGGCGGGACTCGGTCCGGCGGCATCGTTCAAGGAATGAGGACTCACGTTTGACTGTATCGACGATCCGGCTCGAACCGAGCGGCCAACAGTTCGCCGCCGAACCCGGCCAGACAATCCTGGAAGCCGCACTCGCGGCCGGCATCAATCTGCCCTACGGCTGTCGCGACGGCGTTTGCGGCGCCTGCAAGGGCTCGATTCTGGCCGGCGCGGTGGACCACGGCAAGTCAAGGGCAGACACGCTGACCGAATCCGAGCGTGCCGGCGGCAAGGCGTTGTTCTGCTGTGCACTGCCCCATGGTGACGTGGTGATCGAGTCGCGCGCCGCGGCCGGCGTCGCCGACATCCCGATACGCAAATTGCCCGCCCGCATCCAGCGCCTCGAACGCGCAGCCGAGGATGTGATGGTGATGACGCTCAAGCTTCCGGTTAACGACCGCTTCGTCTTTTTGCCCGGCCAGTTCGTCGACCTGCTGCTGCCGCAAGGCAAGCGCCGCAGCTACTCGATCGCCAGTTCGCCGAGCCGCGAGGGCGAGATCGAGCTGCACATCCGGCGCATGGACGGTGGCTTCTTCAGCGCGATGGCCTTTGACACGCTCAAGGAGAAGGACATCCTGCGCTTCGAGGGCCCGCTCGGCACCACCTTCCTGCGCGAGGACACTGACCGACCGATCCTGATGGTCGGCGGAGGCACAGGTTTCGCGCCGCTGCAGGCCATGCTCGAGACGCTGCTGGAGAAAGAAAGCCCGCGGCAGGTGCACCTCTACGTCGGCGCCCGCACCCGCAGCGGCCTCTACCGCGACGAACTGGCGCGGCGCTTCTCGGCCGCCTCGCGCAACATCACCTACGTGCCGGTGCTGTCCGAAGCGACTGCCGATTGCCACTGGAGCGGCCGCGCCGGTCTGGTGCATGCAGCGGCGCTGGCCGACCTGCCCGACCTGTCCGGCTTCGACGCCTACGTCTGCGGCGCACCGGCCATGGTCGATGCCGCCCGCCGAGATTTCACCGCAGCTGGGCTGCCGGAGGACCGTTTCTTCGCCGACGCTTTCACTACAGCGGCCAACTGACCCCGTCGAACACAACTGCCCATCCCGACCGGCCCGCATCTGACCAATGCGCGACCCCAAGACCACGATCACCCTCGTCCTGAACGCCCCCGGTGTCAGGACACAACCGGCGGAGCTGGCTCCGCAAGCGAGAACCGCATGACCACACTGCTCATCGTCGAATCCCCGTCCAAGGGCAAGACCCTCTCCAAGTACCTCGGCCCCGACTACGAGGTCCTTGCCTCGTACGGCCACGTGCGCGACCTGCGGCGCAGGGACGGCGCGGTCGACCCGGCGCAGGGGTTCGCCATGTCCTACGAGCTGATCGATCGCAACAAACGCCACGTCGACGCCATTCTCAAGGCCGCCGCCGCCGCCGACAACGTCCTGCTCGCCACCGACCCGGACCGCGAGGGTGAGGCAATCGCCTGGCATCTGGCCGAGATCCTGCACGGCAACAAGGCGACCGCCGCCAAGCCGCTCAAGCGCGTGGTGTTCCACGAGGTCACCAAGTCGGCGGTGCAGCACGCAGTGGAGAACCCGCGCGACATCTCGGCGAGCCTGGTCAACGCGCAGCAGGCGCGTCGCGCGCTCGACCACCTGGTCGGTTTCAACCTCTCCCCGGTGCTGTGGCGCAAGATCAAGCCGGGCCTGTCGGCGGGGCGCGTGCAGAGCCCGGCGCTGCGCCTGATTGTCGAGCGCGAGGAAGAGATCGAGCGCTTCCAGAGCCGCGAGTACTGGTCGCTGCACCTGGACTCGAACAAAGGCGGTCAAGCGTTCTCGGCAAAGCTGACCAAGTGGCAGGGCGCCAAGGTCGAGCAATTCAGCTTCACCGACGAAGCGAGCCAGGCCGCTGTGGTCGCCGCGCTGCAGGGCCAGGACGCGAAGGTCATCAGCGTCGAGAAGAGCGCGAAGACCCGTCGCGCCGCAGCACCCTTCACCACCAGCACGCTGCAGCAGGAGGCCGTCCGCAAGCTCGGCATGACCACCGAACGCACCATGCGCACGGCGCAGACGCTGTACGAGGGCGTCGACATCGGCGAAGGCACGGTCGGCCTCATCACCTACATGCGGACCGACTCGGTGACGCT
>DALYGT010000136.1:3386-4708 GCA_031971375.1 Burkholderiales bacterium
GGCGTGTTCCGCGCCACCGGCCAGACGCTGGTGTTCCCTGGCTTCATGGCGGTCTACCTCGAGGGTGAGGACGACAAGGCCGACGAGGGCGAATCGCGCCTGCCGGCACTCGCCGAGGGCGACGCGCTGCCCAACGACCGCGTCTACGGCGAGCAGCACTTCACCCAGCCGCCGCCGCGCTACACCGAGGCGAGCCTGGTCAAGGCGCTCGAGGAGTTCGGCATCGGTCGCCCATCGACCTACGCCAGCATCGTCAAGACGCTGCAGGATCGCGAGTACGTGGTGCTGGACAAGAAGCGCTTCACGCCGACCGGCATCGGGCGCCTGGTGTGCGGCTTTCTCGTCCACTATGCGCGCCAGTACGTCGACTACGACTTCACCGCCAAGCTCGAAGCCGAGCTGGATGGCATCAGCAAAGGCGAGGTCGACTGGATCCCGGTGATGGAGCGCTTCTGGAGCGGCTTCCACGGCACCGTCGAGGGTCTGGCCGACGTGCTGCCCGGCATCCCGCTGCCCGACCCCTGCCCCAAGTGCGGCAAGGCGGTGCACCTGCGCGCCTCGAGCCGCGGCCTGTTCTGTGGCTGCACCGGCTACCCCGACTGCGACTACACCAAACCCTGGGGCCGCGACGAGAACGAGCCGGCCAATCGTGCACTGGGTGAGGACCCCGACAGCGGTCTGCAGGTCTACCTGTGCAAAGGCCCCTACGGCCACTATGTGCAGCTCGGCGAGACCCCGCCGCCCCCGCCCAAGGATGCCAAGGGCAAGGAAAAGGTCGAGAAGGGCAACCGCGCCGAGGTCCCCAAACCCAAGCGCGCGAGCTGGCCCAAGGAGAAGCCGCTCGAGGACGCGACGCTGGACGACGCGGTGTATCTGCTGTCGCTACCGCGCGTCATCGGCCTGCATCCGGATGGCAAGCCGATCGAACTCGGCTCGGGCAAGTTTGGCCCCTACGTCAAGCACAACGGCGTCTTCAAGTCACTGGCCAAGACCGACAGCATCTTCGGCATCGAACTCGCGCGTGCACTGGAGCTGCTCGCAGCAGAGAGGGGCGGCGCCGGCGTCGGCAAGATCCTCGGCATGCATCCCAAGGACGGCCGGCCGATCACCACTGGCAGCGGCAAGTTCGGGCCTTATGTAAAGTGGGGCGACGTCTACGCCTCGATCCCCAAGGACGAGGACCCCGAGGCGGTCGACCTCGACATGGCGATCGACCTGATCGCCGCCAAGGTCGCCAAGCAGCTGGGTGACAAGACCGGTGGCATCGTCGTCGACCCGGCCAAGATGCCGATCGGCAAGGCGCGTCAGCGCAGCGCACCGCG
>DALYGT010000137.1:0-4702 GCA_031971375.1 Burkholderiales bacterium
GAACAAGCTCGGCATCTCCGCCAACCTGATGAGCCTCGGCGGGCTCGCCATCGCCATCGGTCTTATGGTCGATGGCTCGGTGGTGGTGGTCGAGAACGCCTTCGCGCGCCTGTCGCACGGCGCCGCCGAGGGCGAGCGCAAGATCCGCGTCATCTTTGATGCGGTCGAGGAGGTGGCGGTGCCCGTCATCTTCGGCGTCGGCATCATCATCCTGGTGTTCCTGCCGCTCATGACCCTCGAGGGCATGGAGGGCAAGATGTTCGCGCCGCTCCCCCACACCATCGCCATCGCGCTGGCCGTGTCGCTGGTGCTCTCGCTGACGCTGACGCCGGTGCTGTGCACCTACGTGCTCAAGGGCGGGAGCGAGGACGACACGCGCCTCATCCGCGCCCTCAAGCGGCCCTGGCTGCCGATGCTGGGGTGGGCGGTCAACAACAGCCGCAAGACCTTCCTGTTCGCTGTGGTGGCGTTTGCGCTGTCGGTGGCCACGCTGCCCTTCCTCGGCACGGCCTTCATCCCGGAGATGAAGGAAGGCTCGATCGTGCCGGGCGTGGCGCGGGTGCCCAATATCTCGCTCGACGAGTCGATCAAGATGGAACGCGAGATCCTTAAACGGGTGCGCGAGGTGCCGGGCATCAAGGGCGTGGTCTCGGCAGTGGGCCGCGGCGAATCGCCAGCCGACCCGCAGTCGCAGAACGAGGGCCAACCGGTCGCCAGCCTGCTGCCGCGCGACGAGTGGCCGGAGGGCTGGAATCAGGACGACATCGCCAATGCCATCCGCGAAAAGCTGGCCGACCTGCCCGGTGTCTCTGTCGCCATGGCGCAGCCGATCGCGCAGCGCGTGGCTGAGTTGGTCACCGGTGTGCGCAACGACGTCGCCGTCAAGGTCTTTGGCGACGACATGGACACGCTGCTGCACACCGCCAACCAGATCGCCCACGTGGTCGCCGCCACCCCGGGTGCCCGTGACCTGCGGGTCGAGAAGGTGAGCGGCCAGCAGTACCTCAATATCGAGATCGACCGCGCGGTGATCGCACGTTATGGACTCAACGTCGCCGACATCAACCAGTTGGTCGAGACTGCGCTCGGCGGCAAGGTCGCGACCCAGGTGTTCGAGGGGCAGCGCCGCTTCGACGCCACGGTGCGCCTGCCAGAGGCCTTTCGTGACGATCCCAACGCGATCGGTGACATTCTCGTTAACACCCCGGGCGGGGCCTTGGTGCCGCTCGGCTCGGTGGCCAAGATCGAGGTGCGCGAGGGGCCGGCGCAGATCAGCCGCGAGATGGCCAAACGCCGGGTGGTTGTGGGTGTCAATGTATCCGGGCGCGACCTCGGCGGGTTTGTCGCCGAACTGCAGCAGAAGGTCGGCGCCCAGGTCGCGATGCCGGAGGGTTACTACCTCGAATGGGGCGGGCAGTTCCAGAACATGCAGCGCGCTTTGGGCCACCTGTCGGTGATCGTTCCGGTCACCATCGCCGCGATCTTCTTCCTGCTCTTCCTGCTGTTCGGTTCGGTGCGATACGCCGCGCTGATCATCACCGTGCTGCCGTTCGCGTCGATCGGCGGGGTCATTGGTCTGGCACTCTCGGGGGAATACCTCTCGGTGCCGGCGTCGGTGGGCTTCATCGCGCTGTGGGGCATCGCCGTGCTCAATGGTGTGGTGCTGGTGAGCTACATCCGCAGCCTGCGCCACGACGGCATGCCGGTCGAGCAGGCAGTGCTCGAGGGTGCCAAGATGCGCTTCCGGCCGGTGATGATGACTGCCACAGTGGCATTGCTCGGGCTGTTGCCCTTCCTATTCGCTACGGGTCCCGGCTCAGAGGTGCAGCGGCCTCTGGCGGTGGTGGTGATCGGCGGCCTGATCACCTCGACGCTGCTGACCTTGGTAGTGGTGCCGGCCATCTACCGCTGGTTCGACGAGCCCGACCACCCGCATGGCTAAGGGCGGAGAGACACGATGAAAGAGATCAAGGCGGTTGTTCGCCCCGGCAAGCTTGACCGGATCAACGAGGCGCTGCGCGCGCTGCCGGGTTGCCCGGGGCTGGTGGTCGCCAAGGTCGACCGCTCGGGCCCCGGTGGCGGCGGGACCGGCAGCATCCGGCAGGTGCTGAGCGACTACAGCGAGAAGGTGCTGATCCAGGTCGTCTGCGACGATGAACTCGTCGATGTCATCGTCGACTGCATCGTTGAGGAGGCGACCAGCGGATCTGTAGGCTTGGGCATGGTCTGGGTCACGCCAGTCGAACGCGCCGTGTTCTTCAACAAGACCGTCGGCCGCAGCGCTTGAGCGGTTTCTGTTTCGACAACAGCTACGCCGCGCTCGGTGAGCCTTTCGCGGTGCGGCAGCACCCGACGCCGGTGCGTCAGCCGCGTCTATTGGTCTTCAACGATGCGCTCTGCACGCTGCTCGGCGGTGATGTGGACGCTGTGCGCGTGCAAGCAGCCGACTGGTTCAGCGGCAACCGTTCCGTGCCCGGCGCGCTGCCGGTGGCGATCGCCTACGCCGGCCACCAGTTCGGCAACTTCGTCCCGCAACTCGGTGACGGTCGCGCGGTGCTGCTCGGCGAGGTGATCGGTGCCGATGGACTGCGTCGTGACGTGCAGCTCAAGGGTGCAGGGCGGACACCGTTCTCGCGTGGCGGCGACGGCCGTGCCGCGCTCGGACCGGTGCTGCGCGAGTATCTGGTTTCCGAGGCGATGCACGCGCTGGGTGTGCCCACCACGCGTGCGCTGGCGGCGGTGCTGACCGGTGAGCCGGTGTTCCGCGAGCAGGTGCTGCCGGGTGCTGTGGTCACGCGGGTCGCGAGCAGTCACCTGCGCGTCGGTACTTTCGAGTTCTTTGCCGCGCGGGACGATGTCGCTTCGCTGCGGCGGCTGCTGGCGTACGTGGTCCAGCGCCATTACCCGGCGCTGGGGGAGGGTGCTGCGCGAGTCGCCCCGGAGGATGGTGTCTCTGGCCCCGCCGCCCAAAGAACCAGTTCGCAGGAATCGGCGCCCGTTCTGGCACTCGAGCTGCTGTGCGCCGTGTCGGCGCGGCAGGCGGCGCTGGTCGCGCAGTGGATGGCGGTCGGCTTTGTGCACGGCGTCATGAACACCGACAACTGCAGCATCGCCGGCGAGACCATCGACTACGGCCCCTGCGCGTTCATGGAGGCGTACGACCCGGCGACCGTGTTCAGCAGCATCGACCGCCACGGGCGCTACGCCTACGCCAACCAGGCGCCGATCGCGCAGTGGAACCTGGCGCGGCTGGCCGAGGCGCTGCTGCCGTTGTTCGACGCGGATCGAGCGCGCGCCATCGAGCGCGCCACCGAGGTGGTCACCGCGTTCCAGGGTGATTTTGCGCGGGAGTGGCAGGCGCGGCTGGGCGCCAAGCTGGGGTTTTGGGCGCTGCCGGAGCGGGCGCCGGAGGAAGGCGCCGGATCGGGTGGGGCCGGATCAGGCGCGACTGTACCGCGTGCGACTGGGCCGGGGTCCGCGGGGGAGGCATGGCCCGGGGCGCACCCGCTTCCATCCGCACCCCTTGCCGCTGTCAGCGACGAGGACGCGCAACTCATAGCCGACTGGCTGGCGCTCTTGCAGCAGCACCGCATCGACTGGACCAACGGCCATCGCGCCCTGTGCAGCGCTGCCGCCGGCGACGAGGCGTCGCTGCGCGATCAGTTTGTCGACCGCGATGCGCCATCGGCGTGGCTGGCGCGCTGGCGGACGCGGCTGGGTCTGGTCGGGGCATCCCCCAGCTGCGGCACAGCAGTTCGGCCCCCCGAAGGAGGCGATCAAGCCATAGCCGCCGCGATGCGCCGCATCAACCCCGCATACATCCCGCGCAACCATGCCGTTGAGGCGATGATCGCCGCCGCCACCGAGGGCGACATGGCGCTGTTCGAGCGCCTGCAGCGGGTGCTTGCCACGCCCTTCGACGAGCAACCGGGCATGGGAGACCTGACGCGACCTGCGCCCCATGATGCTGGTCGCTACGTCACCTTCTGCGGGACCTGAGCTGGTCCGGCCGGACTGAACAGGCGATCAGCCCGGCTCCCAGCGAGTCAAGCCTTCGGCAGCCCGTAGTAGCCCTTCTTGGCCTCGCCGCTGCGCAACAGCAGCGCGCCCTCGACCACATGCGCGGCCAAGCCGCTGCCGCCAGCATCGATGTAGGCGAGCAGCGCCTCCCGCATGCGCGGATCCCAGTAGGTGCGCAGATGGTTGCGGATGCCCTCGGCGCGTCGAGTGGGCGGGTAGGGGGAAAAGAAGTCGCCGATCTGGTTGGCCATGGTCAGGAGCCGCCCCATGGCCAACACCGGGTCCTCGCTGGCGCCACCGGGCAGCGGTTCGTGGAGCATGTTCATGCAAGTGCCTCCTGCTCGCCAGTGCGGGCCCGACGGCCATCCGAGGCAGTGGCCCTCCTTGCACCCGCTACCGTCTCCTCGGCGTGCCGCTCGAGTGCGCGGCCGGCCTCGTCATACCCGGCCGGCTTGACCAGCGACACCTCGACCGCTGTCACCTTGTACTCGGGGCAGTTGGTCGCCCAGTCGGAGAGGTCGGAAGTGACCACGTTGACGCGCGTCTCGGCGTGGTGGAAGGTGGTGTAGACGGTGCCCGGGTTGACCCGCTGCGAGACCTTGGCACGCAGCTGCGTGGCACCGAAGCGGCTCGCCACCCACACCCGCTCACCGTCCTTGATACCGCGGCTGGCGGCGTCCTC
>DALYGT010000138.1:0-4675 GCA_031971375.1 Burkholderiales bacterium
CCCGGGATGTAGCCGTAATTACACGGGTAATGCATCGAGGTCATCATGAAGCGGTCGACAAAGAGCGCGCCAGTGTCCTTGTCCACCTCGTATTTGATGGGGTCGGAGTGTGCGGGGATCTCGATGATGACGTTGAATTCGTCCGGGACCTTGGTGCCCGGCGTGACGTTGTACAGGGCCACGAGAGGGCCTCCTTGTTCGAGTTCTGGTTGATTGGCCATTTTACGGTAAGGGGCATTTTTTTGCCGCTATGCAGCATGACAACGCCCCAAAAATCTGCCGGGAATCGTTGCTAGACAGCCTCCAGAAGGCCGATACTCCGTGCCGACCCACGGTGTCGGGAGGCGTAGGCCCGGCCGCAGTCACATACCAATCAACACGATCAAGTCTGAAGGAGATGACAATGCACGAGGGCATCCTGCTCGCCCTGCTCTGCGGCGCAGCGGCCATTCTGTATGGCCTGCTGTCGAGCCGCTGGATCATTGCGCAGCCGACCGGCAACGACCGCATGCGCGAGATCGCCGCCGCGATCCAGGCTGGCGCATCGGCCTACCTGGGCCGCCAGTACCGAACCATCGCCATCGTCGGCGTGGTGCTCTTCGTCCTTATCTGGGCCTTCCTGCAGCCGGTCACGGCGATCGGCTTTGCCATCGGCGCGGTGCTCTCGGGCGCGGCCGGCTTCATCGGCATGAACATCAACGTGCGCGCCAACGTCCGCACCGCCGAGGCTGCCCGCAATGGCATCAACCCGGCGCTCGCGGTGGCGTTCCGCGGCGGCGCCATCACCGGCATGTTCGTCATCGGCCTCGGCCTGATCGGCGTAGCGGGCTTCTACGCCTTCCTGATCCAGGGCAACGAGGGCGGCGACATGCACCACACGCTCGAGCCGCTGGTCGGCCTGGCGTTCGGCTCGTCGCTGATCTCGATCTTCGCGCGTCTGGGTGGCGGCATCTTCACCAAGGGCGCGGACGTGGGCGCCGATCTGGTCGGCAAGGTCGAGGCTGGCATCCCCGAGGACGACCCGCGCAACCCGGCGGTGATCGCCGACAACGTCGGTGACAACGTCGGCGACTGCGCCGGCATGGCCGCCGACCTGTTCGAGACCTACGCGGTGACGGTGATCGCCACCATGCTGCTCGGCGCGCTGACCCTCTCGGGCAACAGCGCCAACGCCGCGGTCTACCCGCTGGCGCTGGGCGGCGTCTCGGTGATCGCCTCGATCATCGGCACCTACTTCGTGAGCTACTCGGGCAGCGGCAAGATCATGACCGCGCTCTACAAGGGCCTGATCGTCGCCGCGGTGCTGAGCCTCGTCGCCTTCTGGTTCGTCACCGGCTGGCTGATGGGCGACTCCGGCATCGACCCAATCAACCTGTGGGGCGCGTGCCTGGTCGGCATCGTGCTGACCGGCGCCATGGTCGTCATCACCGAGTACTACACCGCGACCGAGTACGGCCCGGTGCGTCACGTGGCCAAGGCCTGCGAGACCGGCCATGCCACCAACATCATCGCCGGCATCGCGGTGTCGATGCGCTCGACCGCCTGGCCGGTGCTCAGCGTCTGCATCGCCATCTACGCGGCGTTCGCGCTGGCAGGCCTGTACGGCATCGCCATCGCTGCCACCGCCATGCTGAGCATGGCTGGGATCATCGTTGCGCTCGACGCCTACGGCCCGATCACCGACAACGCCGGCGGCATCGCCGAGATGGCCGGGCTGCCGTCGAGCGTGCGTGACGTGACCGACCCGCTGGATGCGGTCGGCAACACCACCAAGGCGGTGACCAAAGGCTACGCCATCGGCTCGGCCGGTCTGGCCGCGCTGGTGCTGTTCGCCGACTACACCAACGCGCTCAAGGGCGCCGGCCACGAGACGGTGTTCGACCTGTCCAACCACATGGTCATCATCGGTCTGTTCATCGGCGGCCTGATCCCGTTCTTGTTCGGCGCCATGGCGATGGAAGCGGTCGGCCGCTGCGCCGGCGCGGTGGTGGAAGAGGTGCGCCGCCAGTTCCGCGAGATCAAGGGCATCATGGAAGGCACCGGCAAGCCGGAATACGGCCGTGCTGTGGACATGCTCACCGCAGCGGCGATCAAGGAGATGATCGTGCCGTCGCTGTTGCCGGTGATCGTGCCGATCCTGGTCGGCGTCTTCCTTGGCCGCGAGGCGCTCGGCGGCCTGCTGATGGGCACCATCATCACCGGCCTGTTCGTCGCCATCTCGATGTGTACCGGCGGCGGCGCCTGGGACAACGCCAAGAAGTACATCGAGGACGGCCACCACGGCGGCAAGGGCTCGGAAGCGCACAAGGCCGCGGTGACCGGCGACACGGTGGGTGACCCCTACAAGGACACGGCCGGCCCGGCGGTCAACCCGCTGATCAAGATCATCAACATCGTGGCGCTGCTGATCGTGCCGCTGATCAGCTAAAGCACGCAGCGCACGCCAGTCCCCCGCAGGCCGCAATAGCCTGCGGGGTTTTTTTCGAGGTATTGCTGGTGGTCCGGCTCGGCGTACCAAAAGGTCGGCGCCTCGCGGATCTCGGTGGTGATGGTGCCGCGCCCGGCAGCGCGTAGCGCGGTCTCATAGGCCGCGGCTGCGGCACGCGCCTGCGCCAGTTGCTCGGGCGTTGTGGCGTAGATGGCCGAGCGGTACTGGGTGCCGGTGTCGTTGCCTTGACGCATGCCCTGCGTCGGGTCGTGTGACTCGAAGAACACCCGCAGAAGCTCGGCGTAGGCGATGACGTCCGGGTCAAACACCACGCGCACCACCTCGGTGTGGCCGGTCATGCCCGTACACACCTCGGGGTAGGTCGGGTTGGGCGTATAGCCCCCGGCATAACCCACCGCAGTGGTCCAGACACCCGGCTGCTGCCAGAAGCGCCGCTCGGCGCCCCAGAAGCACCCCATGCCGAATACCGCCTCCTCGTGGCCGGTGGGCCAGGGCGGCTGCAGCGGGTTGCCCGTGACATCGTGGCGCGACGGCACCGGCATCGGTGTGGCGCGGCCCGGCAGCGCCTCGGCCGGGCTGATCATGCGCGAGAGGCCCATCAGTAGTCTTCCTCTTCCTCGTCGTCGCTCTCTTCCTCTTCTTCGTCCTCGACCAGGCTGCTGGCATCGCCGCGAACAAGGATGTGCAGCATGTCGCCGTCGTTGCCGACCAGTTCGTACTCGATGTCCTCGAGGGCATTGTTGTCGACCAGCGCCTCCGAAAGCAGCTCCATGACGCGGTCACGATCGTTGTCGATGATGTCGTCGAGTTCGATGGCGACCACACCCTCGACAAGGCCGTCGGCGTCCATCTGGCGGCGGATCTGGGTGGCGGTGAGGGGGCGGGTCAGCAGGTCATAGTCCATGGGCGGTCTCCTTTTGGGCGAGTCTGACGATGCGGAACTTGACCGCCCGGACGGGCTCAGAGTTCACTCCCCCGCAGTCGCGATGCGCCGCAGGGGTGCAGCACCGGGCCCGCGCCCGGCTGTCAATCGATCTGGAGATACTGATGAACACCCTGCGCGCACTCTTGCTGGCCGCACTCCCCCTGAGCACGCTGTCCGCCACTGCCTTTGCCATCGAGCCGGCAGAGAAGGTCGAGATGGCCTATTTCTATGACATCGCCGTGTTCGAGGTGACCCTGCCGGGCGACTACAAGCCGACACTGGCGAGCTTTGGCAAGCAGTCGGACAACCCCGGCGATGTCCACGCCAGCGTCGGCCCGACCCGTGTCGACAGCGGCCAATACGCCGACTTCAATGTGATGGCGCTGGCCAACGATCTCAAGCAGGCGTCTGGCGCTGCCAACCCGCCGCGGCTGGTGGCCAATGTGGCGATCCCCAAAGGCGACTCGCTGCGCTTCCCCTGCGGTGTCGGCAGCAACATCGACCTCGACTTCAAGGACGCGGCGGACGCTGACGAGAAGCCGGCCACTGTGGTGGCGCGCTACCAGACCATGTTCATCGCCGACCGCGAGGTCGCCGACATGGGCCTGGGCCTGATCGGCAAGATGGAGCCGGCCGGTGAGGCGCCGATCCGGTTCGTGGCGCACAGCGGCCAGACCGTGGGCGTGACCATGCTGCGCCCCGGCCCCGAGGGCAAGCAGGAAGGGTGTGTGGTGCTGATGCGCCCGTAAAGAGCGCGCCAACTACCCGGCGGACATGCATCGCCCCCTTGCGGGGCGGTGCCTAGCACTGGACGTTGTCTAGGACAACATCTAAAATGGCAATTCGATCATTCACGCGGTCGATATGCCGTGAAGAACCCTCTCAGTGCCCGACAGGCTGTGGGCAGAGCGCAGATCAGCCGACTCGAACGCGAATACGCGTCGCTGCTCACCGACCCCACCAAGTCGACGCAGTGCCAGATCCTCTTGGGCTGGCTCGAGACCATCCTCGATGTCGGTGCCAGCCAGGAACTCTGGGACCGTTCGCTGCAGCGCGCCATCCAGGAGCTGGATTGCATCCGCAGCAGGGGCCGCTGGACATGGAGCCCAGAAGACGACTCGCTGGAAGGGTCGCCGTGGATGTGACCTCACGGCACGGTGTCTGCGCTGCGGCGCGTCGTTGACCCGCAGGTATCGTTCTACTTATACTGTAGGGCTCGCTTCCCCGATAGCTCAGTCGGTAGAGCAACGGACTGTTAATCCGTGTGTCCCTGGTTCGAGCCCAGGTCGGGGAGCCAAAGA
>DALYGT010000139.1:0-4673 GCA_031971375.1 Burkholderiales bacterium
TGCGCGGCAGGTTGCCGGTGATGCCGCCGCCGGTGATGTGCGCCATGCCCTTGATGGCGATCTGTTTGCGCAGGTTGAGCAGTGGCTTGACGTAGATCGCGGTCGGCGTCATCAGCGTGCGGCCGAGCGTGCTGTCGCCGAACGCGCCATCCAGATCCGCGCCGGAGTCGCGCACGATGCGGCGGATCAGCGAGTAGCCGTTGGAATGCGGCCCGCTCGAGGCGATGCCGATGACGACGTCGCCGGGGGCGATGTTGCGCCCGTCGAGGATCTCGCTCTTCTCGACCACGCCCACCGCAAAGCCGGCGAGGTCGTACTCGCCGTCGGGGTACATGCCCGGCATCTCGGCCGTCTCGCCGCCAATGAGCGCGCAGCCGGCCTGCTCGCAGCCCGCCGCGATGCCGCCGACCACCGCCGCCGCGACATCCACATGCAGCTTGCCGCAGGCGAAATAGTCGAGGAAGAACAAGGGCTCGGCGCCCTGCACCAGGATGTCGTTGACGCTCATCGCCACCAGATCGATGCCGACTGTGTCGTGCGCGCCCAGCTCGAACGCCAGCTTGAGTTTGGTGCCGACGCCGTCGGTGCCCGAGACCAGCACGGGTTCTTTGTAGCGCGCCGGCAGCCCGCACAACGCGCCAAAGCCACCGATGCCGGCCATCACCTCCGGGCGCATGGTGCGCTTGGCCAGCGGCTTGATGCGCTCGACGAGTTCGTCGCCAGCGTCGATGTCGACACCGGCGTCGCGGTAGGTGAGGGGTCGGGTCATGCGGGGCTCGGCTGCATCGCGGAGTGCGGATTCTACCGTGGGGTGCAAGAATCGCTGCATGACACGTGATCTCCAGACGGCGGACACGCCGCACCCCAACCGCAACCTCCTCCTCGGCGCTGCCGCCGGCATCGCCATCGGCCTTGGCGTGGCGCAATTGCCACACGACACGGCCGCGCACGGCGTCGCGCTGTGGCTCATCGGCCTCCTCGGCGGCATGTTCATCGCCGCGCTCAAGATGCTGGTGGTGCCGCTGCTGTTCGCCTCGGTGGCGGGCGGCATGCGCGCGCTGTGGGCGCAGCGAGACGCCGGCCGCATCTGGAAGACCACGCTGCTGTTCTTTGCCTTCACGGCAGCCATCGCCGTGACCCTCGGAATCGCCGCTTCCAATGTCTTTCACCCCGGCACCGGCCTGCCACCCGGCCTGCTGCCGGTATCCGCCGCCGCCCACGAGGCGCCCGACGCCGCCGGCTTTTTGCACAAGCTGCTGGTCGACAGCCTGCAGAACCCCTTCCGCGCCCTTGCCGACGCGGCAGTGTTGCCGCTGATCGTCAGTGCGTTGCTGCTGGGGGCGGCGGTGGGCCAGCAGCCGCAGCGCTTTGCCACGCTCGGCAGGCTTGTCGACGAACTGCTCGATCTGGCGCTGATGGTGGTGGGCTGGGTCATGCAGTTGGCGCCGGTCGGCATCGGCGCGCTGCTCGCCAAGCTGGTCGCGACCGCCAGCCTCGCAGTGTTCGGCGCGCTGGCCAAGTTCGCCCTGGTGGTCACCGCGACCACGTTGCTGCACGGGCTGGTCGTCCTCCCGAGTCTGGTCTGGCTGCTCGCCCGCATCGACCCGCTCCGCTACTTTTCGGCTATTCGGCTGCCCATGCTCACCGCCTTTGCCACCAGCAGTAGCGCCGCGACCCTGCCGGTGACGCTGCGTTGCGCCGACGAGGACCTGCGCATCGACCCTGGCGTGAGCCGCTTCGTCATCCCGCTCGGCACCACCGTCAACATGGACGGCACTGCGCTCTACGAGGCCGGCGCGGCGCTGTTCGTCGCTCAGCTCGCCGGCATCGACCTGAGTCTGTCGCAGCAACTCATCGTCGCGCTCATGGCCATGCTCGCGGCGATCGGCGCACCGGGCATCCCCAGCGCCGGCATGGTCACCATGGTCATGGTGCTGCAGTCGGTCGGCTTGCCGGTCGAGGCGATCGCGCTTTTGCTGCCGATAGATCGTTTGCTCGATGCGGTGCGGACCATGGTCAATGTACAAGGGGACCTGGCGACCAGCCTGGTGGTGCAGCGGCTGGCCGGGCGTCGTGGCGGCGGGGTTGGCGGTTCGCGCGCCTGATGCTTGGTGCTGCCGGCCGCGTAACGGCGCCGCACCATGCCGCTGCAATGCAGCACAGGTTAGAATGGAGGGCTTTTTGCCCAACTGGCGCGCAGTGCCCTGAGGTCCGCGCGCAGCTCAAACCGGAGTCCACATGTCTGTTCAACGCACCCTGTCCATCATCAAGCCCGACGCCGTTGCCAAGAACGTCGTCGGTCAGATCCTCTCCCGCTTCGAAGGCGCCGGCCTCAAGGTCGTTGCTGCCCGCATGATGCACCTCTCTCGTGCCGAGGCCGAGCAGTTCTACGGCGTGCACCGTGAGCGCCCCTTCTTCAAGGACCTGGTCGATTTCATGATCTCCGGTCCGGTGATGGTCCAGGTGCTCGAAGGCCCGGATGCCATCGCCAAGAACCGTGAGCTGATGGGTGCCACCGACCCCAAGAAGGCCGACAAGGGCACCATCCGCGCCGACTTCGCCGACAGCATCGACGCCAACGCCGTGCACGGCTCCGATGCGCCCGAGACCGCCGCGGTCGAGATCGCCTTCTTCTTCCCGGCCATGAACATCCACTCCCGTTGAGGGCGGCATGGGCGCCCTGACTGCGCCCATGCTCTAGACCGCGCCATGAACTTACTCGACCTCGACGCCACCGCGCTGGAGCGCTACTGCGCAGGGTTGGGTGAGAAGCCGTTCCGGGCGCGGCAACTCCTGCGCTGGATCCACCAGCGCGGCGAGGCCGACTTCGGCGCCATGACCGACATCGCCAAGACGTTCCGCGAGCGTCTGGCGGCCGAGCACGTTATCGCCGGGCCGGAGGTCGTCTCCGATCACACCGCCGGCGACGGCACGCGCAAATGGCTGTTGCGCGTCGATGCCGCCAACGCCATCGAGACCGTGTTCATCCCCGAGGGCGACCCGGCGGCGCGGGTGGCCGGTGGTGCGTCGGGTGCCGACGCCGATGACACCGATAATCTCGAGGACGAGGATGACGACGTCCCCGACACCTTCTCCGTTTCGCCAGCTGGGGGGCGCGCCCGCCGCTATCGCGGCACGCTGTGCGTCTCGAGCCAGGCCGGTTGCGCGCTGGAGTGCTCGTTCTGCAGCACCGGCTACCAGGGCTTCAACCGCAACCTTTCCACCGCCGAGATCATCGGCCAGCTGTGGCATGCCAACGCTGCGCTGGGCGCCCGCGCCGGCGGCGACCGGCTGGTCACCAATGTGGTGATGATGGGCATGGGCGAGCCACTGGCCAACTTCGACGCGGTGGTCTCGGCCATGTCGCTGATGCTCGACGACAACGCCTATGGCCTGTCGCGGCGGCGGGTCACGCTCTCGACCAGCGGCCTGGTGCCGCAGATGGACCGCCTGGCCGAGACGCTGCCGGTGGCGCTTGCGGTCTCTCTGCACGCGCCGAATGATCGCCTCCGCGACGAACTGGTGCCGATCAACCGCAAGTACCCGCTGGCCGAGCTGATGGCAGCCTGCCGCCGCTACATCCGCCACGCGCCGCGCGACTTCGTGACCTTCGAATACATCATGCTCGACGGCGTCAACGACACGCCGGCGCATGCACGTGAATTGCTGGCGCTGACTGCCGACGTGCCGAGCAAGTTCAACCTTATCCCCTTCAACCCGTTCCCGCAGTCGGGCTACCGCCGCTCGTCGCCGCAGCGTGTGCGCGAGTTCGCGCAGATCCTGATCGACGCCGGCCGCGTGGCCACCACCCGCAAGACCCGCGGCGACGACATCGACGCCGCCTGCGGCCAGCTCGCCGGGCAGGTCACCGACAAGACCCGCCGCGCGCAGAAGCGCATCGCCATCGAGGCGGCGCGGTGAGCGGGGCGTCCGGGAACCGTTGTCGGGCGGCTCCAGAGAACCAGTGGTGGGCGGCCCGTCGCCTCGGAATGGCGGTTGGCCGGGCCTGCCGGCGGTGGGGTTTCATTGCAGATGACTCGGTAGTCTGCTGCGAAAGCCCGCCGCAAAGCCCGCTTGGCCGTGCTCCCGGCCAGCAACGGCGAGCGGAACCCGTCAGTGCCTGCGGGTCTTCGATCGGGACGCGGTTTTCCGGGACAAGCCCGGAGAAACCGCTTTCCCGATGCGCCCCGCTCGGTTTGGTTCTCGGCGCTCCGCTGACGGTCAAGGTTGCGCCATCAACAGTCGCTGGTGGCCCCCGTCGGGTGTCCTTTTCGAAGCGACCTTCGAGCGTAGCGAGCGGGAGCGAGAACAAGTGACACCCGAGGTAGTGGGCCGCCCGCCAACAGTTTTCCAGGCCTGCCATCCGTTGGTCTTCTTGGCCCTCGCACTGCTCGCCGCCTGCACCACCGCCTCGCCGCGCCCGTCTGCCGCCGCGAGCGCCCGCGCGCACACGGAGCTTGCCGCCGCTTACTATCAGTCGGCGCAGTACGCCACCGCGGCGGCCGAGGCTCAGGCGGCTTTGGCGTCCGACCCGGCCTATGCCCCGGCGCACAACCTGCACGGGCTGGTGTTGATGGCCACCGGCCAGTTCGACGCGGCGCAGGCTGCGCTCGACCGCGCCGTGGGTCTGGACCCGCAGGATGCCGATGCGCGCAACAACCGCGCGGTACTGC
>DALYGT010000140.1:0-4672 GCA_031971375.1 Burkholderiales bacterium
AGCTGTGCGATGGCCGGCGCGACTTCGTGGATCGGGTTGCGCGCCAGATGCGGGTAAGCGATGTGCCCCTGGATGCCGCGCACCGTCAGCCGCGCCGAGAGCGAGCCGCGGCGACCGTTCTTGATCATGTCGCCCAGCCGCAGCGAGGAGGTCGGCTCGCCGATGATGCAGTGGTCAGCATGCACGCCGCGCGCCTGCAGCGCCTGCACAACCTTCTCGGTACCGTCGATGGCGTCACCTTCTTCGTCGGAGGTGAGCAGCAGCGCGACCGAGCCGCGCGGGCGTGGCGTGTCGACGTAGAGCGCCTCAAGCGCGGTCACGAAGGCGGCGAGGCCGGCCTTCATATCGGCGCTGCCGCGGCCATAGAGCAGGCCATCGCGCACGGTCGGCTCAAACGGCGCGCTGTGCCACTTCTCCAGCGGCCCGGTGGGCACCACGTCAGTGTGGCCGGCGAGGACCGTCAGCGTGGCGGTGTCGCCGGTGCCGTGGCCTTCGCGCACCGCCCACAGGTTGTCGACGCGGCCGAAGCGCATGCGCTCGAGCCGGAAGTCCATCCGCTCCAGTCGCGCCGAGAGGATGTCGAGGCAGCCGGCGTCGCTCGGGGTCACCGAGGGGCAGCGGATGAGGTCCTGCAGCAGCGCGAGGGTCGAGGACATCGTTCGCCTCAGAGCATCAGTGGCCTGCCGGGCCCGTTCTGCAGCATCGGGTCAGACGCCGAACAGCGCGGCGTAGCGCTTCTCGGAGAAACCCAGCTCGACCTGCCCGTCCTTCTCCAGCACCGGGCGCTTGATCAGCGAGGGCTTCTCGATCATCAGCTCGATGGCCTGCGCCGGACCGGTCACCGCCTCCTTGCGTTCGGCCGGCAGGGCCCGCCAGGTCAGCCCGGCGCGATTGCACAGGCGCTCCCACGGCACCTGTGCCAGCCAGACCTCGAGCTGCTCGCGGCTGACGCCCTGCGACTTGAAGTCGTGGAAATCGTAGGCCTGACCGTTCGCATCCAGCCAGGCGCGCGCCTTTTGCACGGTGCCGCACTGTTCGAGTCCGTACATCTTCACGGTGAGCTCCTTGTGGTGGTGGATATCACGCTCAGATGCGCCGGCCGCGCCGCCGTTCCGCGACCGCGTCAGACGCCGCGCAGGAGTTCGTTGATGCCGACCTTGCCGCGCGTCTTGGCGTCGACCTTCTTGACGATGACCGCGCAGTAGAGGCTGCACTTGCCGTCGGAGGAGGGCAGGTTGCCGCTCACCACCACCGAGCCGGCCGGGATGCGGCCGTAGCTCACCTCGCCGGTCTCGCGGTCGTAGATCTTGGTGCTTTGACCGATATAGACGCCCATCGAGATGACCGAGCCTTCCTCGACGATGACGCCCTCGACCACCTCCGAGCGGGCGCCGATGAAGCAGTTGTCCTCGATGATGGTCGGGTTGGCCTGCACCGGCTCCAGCACGCCGCCGATGCCGACGCCGCCCGACAGGTGCACGTTCTTGCCGATCTGCGCGCAGGAGCCGACGGTGGCCCAGGTGTCGACCATGGTGCCCTCGTCCACGTAGGCGCCGATGTTGACGTAGGACGGCATCAGCACCACGTTCTTGCCGATGAAGGCGCCGCGGCGCACGGCGGCCGGCGGCACGACGCGGAAGCCGCCGTCGCGGAAGTCGCGGCTCGAGTAGTCGGCGAACTTGCTCGGCACCTTGTCGAAGTAGTTGGTGTACCCGCCGCGGGTGAACTGGTTGTCCTCCAAGCGGAACGAGAGCAGGACCGCCTTCTTGAGCCACTGGTGGGTGTGCCACTGGCCATCGATCTTCTCGGCGACGCGCAGCTTGCCGCTGTCGATGTCGGCGAGCACGTGGTCGACCGCCTCGCGCAGTTGCGAGTCGGCGTTGCGGGGGGTGATGTCGGCGCGGCGCTCGAAGGCCGCTTCGATGAGTTGCTGGACGTCAGACATGGTGGGCTCCTTGGGTCTTTGTGTTGTTCGGTCGTGAGGGGTATCCGGGTCAGGGTTTCCCCGAGGGAGTGTTCCGGTGGGCGTCAGGCGGCGAGGCGCTGCCAGTGCCGCGCGATGCGCTTGGCACCTTCCACGCACTGATCAAAGGGCGCCACCAGCGCGACGCGGGCGTACCCCGCGCCAGGGTTCAGGCCGTGTGCTTCGCGCGCCAGATAGCTACCCGGCAGCAGCAGCACGTTCTCTTCGGCCAAAAGGGTCTTGACAAAGGTCTCGTCGTCGACCGGCGTCGGCAGCCACAGGTAGAAGCCGGCGTCCGGCCGCTGCACGCCCGTCATCGGGCCGAGGATGGGCAACAGGGCGTCGAATTTTGCCTTGTACAAGGCGCGGTTCTCGCGCACATGCCCCTCGTCGCGCCAGGCTGCGACGCTCGCCGCCGCGACTGCCTCGCTCATGGCGCAGCCGTGGTACGTGCGGTAGAGCAGGAACTTCTTGATCAGCTCTGCCTGTCCGATCACGTACCCCGAACGCAAGCCCGGCGCATTGGAACGCTTGGACAAGGAGCCGAAGACCAGCAGCTTGCGGTAGTCGCCGCGGCCAAGCGCTTGCGCCGCCTGCAGTGCGCCCAACGGCGGCTGCGCCTCATCGAAGTAGATCTCCGAGTAGCACTCGTCCGAGGCGACCACAAAGCCGTACTGATCGGCAAGTGCGAACAGGTCGCGCCAAAAGTCGAGCCCGAGCACGGCACCGGTCGGGTTGCCCGGCGAGCAGATGTAGAAGAGTTGCGTGCGCGCCCAGACGTCATCGGGCACGCTGGCCAGATCGGGCACGTAGCCGGTCGCGCTCACCGTGTTGAGATAGTAGGGCTCGGCGCCGGCGAGCAAGGCCGCGCCCTCGTAGATCTGGTAGAAGGGGTTGGGCGAGATGACCACAGGGCGCGCCGTGCCAGTGGCCGCATCGCCGGCTGGCGGCGTGACGACCGCCTGCGCGACGGCAAACAGCGCCTCTCGGCTGCCATTGACCGGGATCACCTGGGTGGCGATGTCGAGCGCGGGCAGGCCGTAGCGCTGCTGCGCCCACTCGGCGATGGACTGGCGCAGGTTGGCCGGACCCTGTGTGCTCGGGTAGTTGGACAGGCTGCCTAGCCCCGCAGTCAGCCCCTCGGCGATGAGCGCCGGGGTGGTGTGCCGCGGCTCGCCAATGGAAAGATTCACTCGCTCCAGGTCGGTCCGCTCCGCTACGCCGGCGATCAACGTCGCCAGCTTCTGGAACGGGTAGGTCTGCAGCGTGTCTAGGCGGGGATTCAAGAGCGTCCGTTCTTGGGGCGGGTGGATGGCCGGCGTCAAGTCGGCCAGCGGCAGAGGACAACTGCCGGCTGCAAGGCTGCCGGCTTTGAGAGGGTCTTCCGGGCGGCGGTTCCAGCCGACGGTCGACTCGAGGCGTGGATTATAGAGGGGTGAGGGTGGCGGGCAAAGACATCGGTTCGCGCGACGCGGTCGGCTGCAGCGAAGGCCATCTGGTGGTCGCGGCCTTGCTCACCGGTGCTGCGGTCTGGGGGCTGGTGTGGTACCCCTATCGTGTGCTCGAGTTGGCGGGGTTCTCGTCCACCGCATCGACCGCACTGACCTACGCCATCAGCTTGGCGATCGGGCTCGTGGTGTTCGGATGCCGCATCGCGGGTGTGCCCGGCCCTGTGGATGTTGGGCGCTCGCTTGGCCGATTCAGGGCGGTGGAATTGCGTCAGCACTGGCGCTCCGCGCTGCTGATCGCGCTCACCGCTGGCTGGACCAACCTCGCCTACGTGCTGGCCATGGTCGGCGGCGAGGTGATGCGCGTCTTGCTGCTCTTCTACCTTGCGCCACTGTGGACGGTGATCCTTGCGCGGGTGCTGCTCGGTGAGCGCCTGACGCTGCAGTCGGGTGCGCTGGTGGCGCTGTCGCTGGCCGGTGCCATGACCATGCTCTGGCCGGAGCAGGGGCTGCCACTTCCGGCCAATGCGGCGGAGTGTCTCGGGCTGACCGCCGGGCTGAGCTTCGCCACCCTCAATGTCTTGTCCAAGGGCGCCGAAGACATGAGCGTCGAAGCCAAGTCGCTCGCCACCTGGGCCGGTGTACTGCTGGTTTCGGCGCTGTGGTTGGCCGTTGGCGGCGGCGTCTGGTCGGTGCCTGACTGGAGCCCGGCGCTGTGGCCGCAGTGGCTGGTGGTCGGCATCCTCGGCGTGGTCATGTTCGCCATCACCGTCATCATCCAGTACGGTATCGCCCGTGTGCCCGCCAACACCGCCATCGTCATCTTCCTGTTCGAGCTGGTCGCCGGTGCGGTGTCGTCGGCGCTGCTGGCGGACGAGACGCTGCGGCTGCGGGACTGGTTGGGCGGCGCGCTGATCGTCTCGGCGAGTCTGGTGGCGGCGGCGCGGCGCTAGAATGCCCGGATGGATTCCCCCGCGCCACCGACACCCGTCAAACCTGCCATCGACACGCCCCTGACCATCGCCGGCAAAGCCTACTCGTCTCGTCTGCTTGTCGGCACCGGCAAGTACCGCGACTTCGAGCAGACCCGGCTTGCTGTGGAGGCGAGCGGCGCCGAGATCGTCACCGTCGCCATCCGCCGCACCAACATCGGCCAAGATCCGGGGCAGCCGAGCCTTCTCGACGCGCTGCCGCCCGATCGCTATACCTTGTTGCCCAACACTGCGGGTTGTTACACCGCCGACGACGCACTTCGCACGCT
>DALYGT010000141.1:0-4664 GCA_031971375.1 Burkholderiales bacterium
GCCGAAGCTGCGCCGCGGACGCTGGGGCACCGCCGCCGAGCTGCCGCACGCACGTCCGGGTGCGATTTGCCGCGTCGCCGGCCTGGTGACCTGCCGGCAGCGGCCTGGCACTGCAAGCGGTGTTATCTTCGTCACCCTCGAGGACGAGACCGGCACCGTCAACGTCATCGTCCGTGCCAGCACCGCCGAGCAGCAGCGCGCACCACTCTTGTATGCCCGTCTACTTGGCGTCACCGGCACTGTCGAACGCGTTGGTCCACTGGTGCATGTGTTGGCTGGCCGGCTGACCGACTTGAGCCAGCGCCTTGGTGCGCTGGTCGTCGCGTCGCGGGACTTCCACTGACACTCCGGTGCGGCGGTCGATCGAGTCGCTGGCCGGTGGGCTTGCCGTATGGTGGTGGGCGGGGCTTTCCGTCGGGACACTCTTCTCGGGGCCTTCGCCCCTGCGAAGAGCTTGGCCCGCCGCGCCCCGCCGGCGGCGGTCAGCGCAGCACCGCAAACCCCCAACGGGCGGCCCCCGTCGGGTGTCCTTTTCGAAGCGACCTTCGAGCGCAGCGAGGGGAGCGAGAACAAGTGACACCCGAGGTAGTGGGCCGCCTTCCACCACCTCGACACAGCAGTCCGCCCGCAGTCAAACGCGTCAATGACTGGCAGGCCTACAATCACGTACCAACCGGCTCGCCGACACTGCGATCACGCCAATGACACCCGGTCTGTTGTCGGTCCTCCTGCTGCTCGCCGGCGCCGTGCTGGCGGTGGTGGCGGTGCGCACGCTGCGACTGCCGGCGCTGTTCGGCTACGTGCTGGTCGGCGTGGTGCTGGGCCCCAATGCGCTGGGCTGGGTCAAGCCCTCGCACCAGACCGAGACGCTGGCCGAGTTCGGCATCGTCTTCCTCATGTTCACGCTGGGGCTCGAGTTCAGCCTGCCGCGGCTGCGCGCGATGCGTGGCCTGGTGTTCGGTGTCGGCGGGCTACAGGTCTTCATCACCTCGTTCCTGGTTCTGCTCGCGGGTCTGACGCTTGGCCTTGACTGGCGCTCGGGGCTGGTCCTTGGCGGTGCGCTGGCGATGTCGTCCACGGCCATGGTCGGCAAGTTGCTGGTCGAGCGCAACGAGCTCGAGACGCTGCACGGCAAGCTGGTGATGGGTGTGCTCCTGTTCCAGGACCTGGCCGTCGTGCCGCTGCTGATCCTGATCCCGTCGCTCAAGGGCGGCGGCGCCGATCTCGCCAGCGAGCTCGGCATCGCCGTGCTCAAGGGTGGCGTGGCGCTGGCACTGATCATCGGCGTCGGCCAGCAGGTGACGCGCAGCTGG
This sequence comes from Burkholderiales bacterium, assembly GCA_031971375.1. GTDB lineage: Bacteria > Pseudomonadota > Gammaproteobacteria > Burkholderiales > UBA3065 > UBA3065. Next base: position 1,314 of record DALYGT010000141.1, read on the forward strand.
TTCCATCTGGTGGCACGCAAGCAGTCGGAAGAGCTGTTCATGCTCAACGTGCTGCTAACCACGCTGGCCTTGGCGGCAGCAACCGCAGCTGCCGGACTCTCCGCTGCACTGGGGGCCTTTCTCGCCGGCATGCTGATCTCGGAGACCGAGTACCGCTACCAGGTGGAGGCCGACATCCGGCCCTTCCGCGATGTGCTGCTCGGCCTGTTCTTCATCACCGTCGGCATGCACCTCAACGTCCTCGGCGTATTGGCCGACTGGCAGGAGGTGCTCGGCTTGACCCTGCTGCTGATGGCGGTCAAGGCTGCCCTGGCGATGCTCGCCGCTCGCACCGCCAGCGCCGATCGCATGGCGGTGATGCGCACCGGCGTCTATCTGGCGCAGGCCGGCGAGTTTGCGCTGGTGCTGCTCTCGCTGGCGGAAGAGGCGGGTGTGCTGCCGGCGCGGGTGATGGCCGACGCGCTTCCGGCGGTGATCCTGTCGATGCTCGCGACGCCGTTATTGATCGAACAGAGCCCGCGCCTGCTACGGCGCTTCAACAGCAGCGAATGGATGAGCCAGGCCCTGCAACTGACGCAGATCGCCATGCGCTCGATGGGTGCCGAGCAGCATGTGGTGGTCTGCGGCTACGGCCGCACCGGGCAGCAGCTCGCGCGCGTGCTGGCCCGAGACGGTGTCGGCTTTATCGCCCTCGACACCGACCCCAAGCACGTGCATAGCGCGGCTGCTACCGGAGATACGGTGGTGTTCGGCGACGCGGCGCGGCGCGAGGTCCTGCAGGCGGCCGGTATCCAGCGTGCGCGCGCGCTAGTCATCACCTTCGCCGACACGCCTGCGGCGCTGGCAGTGCTGGCGCAGGCGCAGGCGCTACGACCAGGCCTGCCGGTGCTGGTGCGTACCCGCGACGAGACCGACATCGACCGCCTGCGCGCCGCCGGCGCCACCGAGGTGGTGGCCGAGGTGATGGAAGCCAGCGTGATGCTCGCCAGCCAGACGCTGATGCTCGCCGGAGTGCCGCTCAATCGCGTGCTGCGCGAGATCCGCGAGATGCGCGAGCAGCACTACGACCTTTTCCGCGGCTTCTTCCACGGCATCACCGACGACGAAGACAGCTTCGCGCCGCGTCTGCAGGCCCTGCAACTGCCGCCAGTGGCGCGCGCGGTCGGGCGCACCTTGGCAGGGTGTGGCCTCGACGGCAGCGGCGTGGTGGTCAAGTCGGTGCGGCGCGGGCCCGGCCCGGCGCTCGAACCCGCGCCAGAGTTGCGCCTCGAGGCCGGCGACACGCTGGTGCTGCTCGGCACGCCCGAGCAGCTCGCGTCGGCGGAGCTGGTCCTCGTCTGAGGCGCCTGGTCGCGCATCGTGCGCCGAGCCGCGGGTCCCTGGGTCGACCCCGGTCAGCCGCTATTGCGGCAACCATTCCCATGTTGCCGACATGGGAATCCCATGTATGGGCATCCCTGTGCTTGCATTAGAATCGCGTCTCCGCCCCAACCCCGGAGAGCCGCCGATGCCCGGCGACCACCTGGTCGACATCCGCAATCTCGAGTTCGCCTACGGCGCTCGCAAGATCCTGACCGGCATCGACATGACCATGGACCGTGGCCAGGTGGTGGCGATCATGGGCGGGTCGGGCTGCGGCAAGACCACCCTGCTCAAGCTGATCAGTGGCATGTTGCGGCCGACCTCGGGCGAGGTGCTGGTCAACGGCGCGGCGGTGCACAAGATGGACACCGCCGGCCTGGCCCGCCACCGGCGCAAGCTCGGCGTCCTGTTCCAGTTCGGTGCGCTGTTCACCGACCTCTCGGTCTTCGACAACGTCGCCTTCCCGCTGCGCGAGCACACCGACCTGCCGGAAGAACTCATCCGTGACCTGGTCCTGCTCAAATTGCACTCGGTCGGCTTGCGCGGCGCCCACGCGCTGATGCCGCACCAACTCTCCGGTGGCATGGCGCGGCGTGTCGCCTTGGCGCGGTCGATCGCGCTCGACCCGGCGCTGGTCCTGTTCGACGAGCCCTTCACCGGCCTCGACCCCATTTCGCTCACGGTGACCGGCAACCTGATCCGCCGCCTCACCGACACCCTGGGGATGACCTCGGTGGTGGTCACCCACGATGTGGCCGAATCGCTGAAGATCGTCGACAAGGTGTTCTTCATCGCCGATGGCCGCATCGCTGCCTCCGGCACGCCGGAGGAGGTGCGTCACACCAGCGACGCGTTTGTGCACCAGTTCATCTATGGCGAAGAGGACGGCCCGATGCGCTTCCATTTCCCTGGCGGTTCGATGCAGGCCGACTTCGGGTTGGAGAGTGCGGGTGCTTAAGCCACTGCTGGGCGGGTTCTCGACCGTCGGCCGCCACGTCATCGACGGCACCTGGCGGCTCGGCTACGCCGCCCGCTTCTTCGCGCTGCTGCTGCTGCGCTCCGGGCTGAGCTTCACGCGCTTCGGCCTGGTGGTGCGCAAGGTCTACTTCAGCGGCGTGCTGTCGCTCATCATCATCGTTGTCAGCGGCCTGTTCGTCGGCATGGTGCTCGGGCTGCAGGGCTACGAGACGCTGGTTCGCTATGGCTCGGCCGAGGCACTTGGCACGCTGGTCGCGCTCTCTCTGGTGCGAGAGCTCGGTCCGGTGGTCTCGGCGCTGCTGTTCGCCAGCCGCGCTGGCAGCGCCATCACTGCCGAGATCGGCCTGATGAAGGCCACCGAGCAGCTCTCGGCCATGGAAGTGATGGCGGTCGATCCGATCGCCCGCGTCGTCGGCCCGCACTTCTGGGGCGCGGTCATCTCGATGCCCTTGCTGTCGGCGCTGTTCTCGGCGGTCGGCGTGTTCGGCGGGTATCTCATCGGCGTGGTGCTGATCGGCGTCGACGATGGCGCGTTCTGGAGCCAGATGCAGGCCGCGGTCGACTTCCGTCACGATGTTCTCAACGGCATCATCAAGAGCGCCGTGTTCGGCGTCGCCGTGGCGGCCATCGCAACATTCGAAGGTTACGATGCGCCGCCCACCGCGGAGGGTGTCAGCGGCGCCACCACCCGCACCGTCGTCACCTCGGCGCTGGCCATCCTGGCGCTCGATTTCGTCCTCACCGCATTCATGTTCACCGGGCAATAGGCCCCAAGCGAGACCGTCATGAACAGAACCCTCATGGACCTCTGGGTCGGCATCTTCGTCGTCGCCGGCCTCGGCGCCATCCTCGTGCTGGCCCTGCGCGTCGGCAACGCCAGCGCCACCTTCAATGTTTCCGACACCTACACCGTCTATGGTGACTTTGAGAACATCGGCGGTCTCAAGGTGCGCGCGCCGGTCAAGAGCGCCGGCGTGGTGGTCGGTCGCGTTGCCCGCATCGGCTTCGACG
>DALYGT010000142.1:0-4649 GCA_031971375.1 Burkholderiales bacterium
GCGGAGCAGCGACGTCGATAACCCCGGGAACGGCCACGTACGCCCCGGAGAAGGCCAGCACAGCGGGGACCTTCGGGAGCCTGGAGTCAGAGTCCGAGTAACGAAGGTTGAAGCCACCCGCGGTGATGTTGTCGCCGCGGATGCAGCGGGGCGCTGCGTAGTTCAAGGAACCCGCTTGCGCGATGATCTCTTCAATGTCGTTGTCACGATCGATCGGGTTGAGATCGAGCGAATAGTCGCTGCCCTCGACCACAACGCCGATGCCGCCAACCACCCGGCCGTCCTTGTAAAGCGGGAAGCCTCCGGGGTCAGCCGATAAACCGAGCGGCGACTGGCGCGGACCGATGCCTGCTGCCGCACCTTTTTGCACAAAATCACCGCATGGCAACTGGCTGAATTGCACACCGAACAAGGGCCCCGACGGAAAGTTACGCAAGGTCGGGATGAAGTTCTTCTGAACGATAAAGCTGGCGGTGCGCGTGCTGAACGCGTTCCCGGAAGACGAGAGATAAGCTCCCGTGATTGCTTTGGAGATCGCCGCGGCGGTATCCGGCACCGCCAAGCCCTCGAGGCCCGGGCTCCGCAGATTGGCAGGGTTTACCAAACCACTGCGGATCGTGACGGTGAAGCCACTGTTGCCGTTTCCACTTCTATAAACAGCGAGGACGTTGCCGACGCGATCGACGACTGCGATGGTCGCCTTACGGTTGAGGCCAGCGACGGTCGCAGTTCGTGCGACAAGGCCATGGACGTCGGCAGCGCCAAGCGACTGCGGCGCGGCAGCGACTGGATGGCAGGACGCAGCAAACGTGTCCTGGCAAAGCACCACAAGGCAAATGGCCGCAACGAGGCGACCGACGCCACGCTTCATCGGCTCGCCACCCGCTGGCCAACCACGCCGTGCCCAGCCACCTTCTTGTCCAGCGGCTTGGCCGGCACCGCTTCCGGCTTGGCCGTCGGCATGTGGAAGCCATGACACAGCGAGCACTCGGAGACCAACTTGTCAGACACAGGGCGGCTGCCAGCGTGGCAGTCGCGACACCCGTCGATACCCGGCATCAGCACATCGCTGGCCTTGTTCGACTTGTCGGCAGCGTGACAGCTCTCGCACTTGGCACTCGCGTGAGACGCGTGGCTGAACTCCGATTTGGGCATCCAGGCGTGGTCAGCAGCGATCGGCGCGATGCTCCACTGCGGCAGGTTGCGGCCTGGCGTACCAACCTTGCCCGGACCGGCGAGGCGCTTGACCTCATGGCAGATGGCGCAGGAGGTCTTCTCGAACAGCTCGACGGCTGCGGCACTGGCGCGGCTCATGCTGTTGCCCGGCGCGCTGACAAAGCTTCGCGGCGCCTGGTCCGGCTCACCCGGCCGCTTGATGACGATGGTCTTGGTCAGCGGCTCGGGGCCGCGCGGCACACCGCCACTGCTGCCCGCGAAGCTGTAGAACTCGGCGAGCGTGTCCAGCACCTCGGTCACGGACCCATGCGGGACTTCGCGGTTGGAGAGGTTGGGCTCCATCTTCAGCGCGTGGCAGGACTGACAGTGGTCCTTCATGTTCACAGTCTTGAAGTTGATGCCGTCGGGGTCTGGCTGGTGGCAGTTGGCGCACTTCATCACCACCTTGCCGTCCGGGCTGCCGATACCCTTCTTGTCAAGGTGGACGTCGTGCGGGAACTTGAGGTTGGTCGGCTCGGACAGCTGGCCCTTCTCCGGCAGTCGCACGCGGGTCAAAGCGACCCTGATACGGTCGACCGAAGGCGCGGCCTCGGCCAACTGCACGCGGAAGTTGGGGTGCGCGTCAGCAAAATCCTTGACGTCCTCAGTCTTGGTGTCGGGGTAGCTCTTCTTGATATCGCCGTGGCAGTCGGCACAATCGCGACCGACCGCGTGCTTGTTCTGCTGCGCCAGCGCGAATCCACCCTGGTGGTCGAGGTGGCAGGTGGCGCAGCGCACGTCGAGGCGCGCGTCGTGCACCGCCTTGCGGTCGACGTGGTCCGAGATCGCCTTGTGACAGCTCAGGCAGTCTTCATCCTTGACCCGGGCGAATGGCGCGCTGTGGCAGACGCGGCAATCGTCGGCCCAAGGCTTGTGCGCCAGGGCGAGCGGGCCCGGGTTCCACCACCGGTCCAGCGCCATCAATGTCGGCGAAGCGGACTTGTAGGCGCTCATGTCGGCGAGCTGGTAGAACTGCGCGGCATCGCCTTTGGCGTAGTCGGGCGTCGCCTGCGGGTCCGGGCGGCGACCCTGCAACCGGGCGTCGCTCTTGGCTGCTGGGTCAGCGAGCATCGCGCCGATCACCGGCAGCTTGGCGACAAAATCCTCGTCGCCTCCGTGCAACGAGGCCAACACCGGCGCCACGAGGAATGCCACGGCAGCGCCGATGAAAAGCAGCCATGACATCAACCGCCGCCCCGCCATCGGGCGCTGCAGCCGGCGGATCTCTTTGGTGATGGGATCGTCGGGTGTATGACCGCTCATCTTGTCGCTCTTCTGCTTAACCGCGCTGGTAGATAAGGCCTTGGCCGTCGTAAAGGACGTTGCCGTTGTAGTAGAACAGGACCGAGACGATGTGGGCGGCAAGAACCGCCAACAGGCCGAGCGAGATCGGCACATGGAACATCAGCCAGACGTCGGTCCACGCCTTGAGTCGGAGGAAGCCACGCATGCGCTGCAACTGGCTCTGGCGCTTGACCTGGACTGCATAAAGATCACGGATCGCTTTGTCGCCACGCAGCCCGAGCTCGTGCAGGGCAGCCACGGCGACATCGGTGGGACACCGGCCGGGGCCGCCGAAACGTCCAAAGAGGCCGTTGGAGACACGACCGTTCGCCGACGCCTCGATCAAAGCCTGGATGTCCGGCCCAAGGCCCTTGGCCAGATTCCGCGACTCGGCGTCGAGCTCCTTGAGCATGTCACCGTGCTGTTGCAGCGACTTGCCGGCGACAAGACCGCTCATCAGCGAAGGGTTGCGCATATACACGGTCACACCCCAGATGCCGCTCAGGATCACCAGGACCATCAGCGTGTAAGCCAGCGTGTGGATGTTGATGCCGAACTGGAAGCCCGTGTGCAGCGTGGCGACCACCAGCAACGAGATACCGAGCCAAATGTGCGCAGAGAGCCAGCCCCTGACGGTCCCGAGGTTGGAGCGGTACGCGCGCTTGCGCATGCCGAAGAGGATCAGCCACACGATCAGCAAGGCGCCGATGATGCCGAGCGTGTAGCCGAGGAAGGTGCCGCCGTTGGGTACGGTCCTAGGGTCATCGATCGCGTAGGCGACGATGCTGCCGACCATCAGGATCAGGCTCCACTTGAGGTAGCGGAACCCGCCAAGACTGAGAACGCTTTCCTGCGACATACGACGATCCCGATTCGGCTTCTGTTGACTTGTTCACCAGGCCCGCCGCGGGGACGAGCCGACCCCGTCAAGACCGACCCGTGAAAGAGCAGCCTTGGAATTCGGGCTTGAATTCTGGATTAATGCTAACGCAACTCGCAGACAAATTTTGTTACGCCGCTGAAATTTTCACGGGTACTCGTAATCGACCGCGTCGCGGTGCGCCCGACGCATCCTGCTAGAGTGCGCACTCTCCGATGCATCCCTACCTGACATGCCCTTGTTTCTGTTGATCTCCGCAATCGCCACTGTCCTGGTGGCCGGCATCCTGTGGCGCGCACAGCGCCCCGGTTCCACGCCGCTGCCCGACGACGCTGCCGCAGACTGGGCCGTGATGGTGGCGCGGCGTCGCGAGATCGAGGACGACCCTAACATCGACCCGGTGCTGCGCGAGACCCTCATTGCTGAATGGCAGGAGCAGGCTGCGACGATGCAACGCAGTCCACTCGACGGTGATCGTGCAGGAGCGGGCTCGGCAGGTGATGCGACGGGTCGCCGCGCATGGCTGCTCCCGGCCGGCATCGCGGCGGTGGCGGTCGCCGTGTACGCGGTAGTCGGAAACCTCAGCGAACCGGCGATGCGCGTCAATCTGGCCAATTTCGGCGCGCCGTCGGTGATGATGCGCGAGGCACCGCCGCGCCCCGGCGAGAACCACCCCGGCGGCAAGGGGTCGATCGAGGAGCGCATCGCCGACCTGGAGAAGAAGCTCCAAGCCGACCCGAACAACCTCGAGGGCTGGGTCATCCTGGCGCGCTCGCGCGGTCTCCAGCGCAATTATCCGGCCGCCGTGACGGCGCTCGAACAAGCGCTCAAGCTCGCGCCCGGTCACCCTGACATCCTTGCCGACCTTGCCGACGCCACCGCCATGGCGCAGGGCGAGAAGATGGCCGGACGGCCGATGCAGCTGGTCGCCGAGGCGCTGAAGTCCGACCCGCGCCACCAGAAGTCGTTGGCGCTGGCAGCGACCGGCGCGATGCAGGCAGGCCAGCGCGAGGAGGCGGTCAGACTCTGGCGGACCCTGCAGAGCCAGTTCACGCCCGACCAGCCCGACTATGCGCAGATCGACAATATCCTGGCCCAGCTCGGTGGGGGCCCGGCGACCCCAAGTGCGAACGCGACTGGCGCTGCGCCGGCCTCTGCTGCTCCGGGCGCGGCGCAGACACCCCCCCCCGCGGCGTCCGCGGCGGCTGCAAATGGCGCTGTCATCCGCGGCCAGGTCGCGCTGAGTCCGGCCGCACTCGAGCGCCTGCGC
>DALYGT010000143.1:0-4633 GCA_031971375.1 Burkholderiales bacterium
CTCGACGAGGCCAACGCCGAACGGCAGAGCGCCCGCAGCGCGGTGCAGGTCGCCGAGGCCGAGGTGCGGTTGGTCGAGCAGCGTCAGCAGGCTGCAGCGCGCAACCTTGCGCGGCTCGAGCAGGAGGCGGCGGCGCTGGCAGGGCAGGGTGGCATTGCAAGCGTAGGCGCGGCGGTGGCTGTTCCCGCTGCCACCGGTGAGGCGGCAAGCCCTGCCACTGGTGGCGGACTCGGTGCCGCAGAAGCCGCCACCGCGCGCATCGACGGTCTGCGCAACATGCTCGACGAGCAGACCGCACTCGCCGCGCGCCTGCAGGCGGACATCGCCGCGCGCGAGCCGCAACTCGCCGCACTGCGCGACCGCCTCACGCAGCAGACGCGCGACCTCGCCGCTGCCGAGACGCGCGCCGACACGCTCGAGCAACAGCGCAAGCGTCAGGGCGCTGCCCTGCGTCCCTGGCTGGAGGGGCGTGGCCTTGCCGCTCGCGCCAGCCTGATCGATGGCTTGCGCGTGCGCGCCGGATGGGAGGCCGCCTTCGAAGCGGTGCTCGGCCACCGGCTGCAGGCGCGCTGTGTCGACTCGCTCGCCGCTTTGGCTGCATCTGCCGGCACCGATCTGCCGCCGACGCTGGCGCTGGTGGAGGGCGGCAGCGCGGGCGCTTCGAGCGTCGGCCCAGCCACATCGGCACCCGCCGGTTGCGCACCCCTGAGCCAGCACATCGAACGGGTCGACCCGCCGCTCGCCGCACCCCTCGCCAGCCTCGTTGCTCACGTCTTTGCCGCAGAGTCGCTCGCCGCCGCCCTCGCTGCCCGTGAGCACCTCGCCGATGGCCAGCAACTGGTCTGCCCCGAAGGCGTGGTGGTGTGGCGCTACGGCCTGCTGGTCGGCGGTCGTGGCGGTGACCTCTCGGTGCAGGCCGAACTCGCCGCTGCGCAGGCCGATGCCGGCCGTCTCGCCGACACCCGCGCGCCTTTGCAGGCCGAACTCGAGTCGCTGCAGGCGTGCCAGCGCAGCGAGCAGCAGCAGTTCGCCGCGCTGCAGGCGCCCCTCGAGCAGACCCGCCGCGAGCTGCAACAGCTCGAGGTCGCCGAGGCGCGCCGTCGCGAGGCCGAGGCGCAGCGGGCCGAGCGCCGCGCCGCCATCGACGCCGAGCACGCGCGTGTGCTCGCTGCGCAGGCGCAGGACGCCGACGCGTTGCTCGCGGCACGCGCCGAAGTCGCCAGTCTGGCCGGCGATGCCAGTGCCCACGATGCGCGTGTCGAGGACTGCCGCGCTGCCCATTCCGCCGCGCGTGATGCCGCGCAGGCTGCTCGTGAGGCGCGACGGGTCGCCGAGCGCAGCGCGCAGGAGGCGGGTTTCCGCGTGCAGACCTTGCAGACGCGCGCCAATGACCTGCGCAACGCTCTGGCCGCGACGTCGCGTCGCGCGCAGCAGGTCGCCGACGAACTCGCTGCCATGCACGCCGAGCTCGCCACACTCGATGACCAGAGCCTGCCGCTGACCCTCGCCCACGCAGTCCAGGCGCGGCAAGCCGCCGAGGCGGCATTGGTCGCCGCCCGCGAGGCCGCTGAGGCTGCCACCACCGGGCTGCGCGAGCGCGAGCAGCAGCGCATGGCCGCTGACCATGCGCTCGGGCCCCTGCGCGAGCAGCTCGGTGCCCTGCGGGTCCGCGTCGAGGCGGCGGTGCAGCAGCGCGACCAGCAGCTCGAGCAACTCGCCGCGATGGGCATCCGACCTGATCAGGTGCAAGTCCCCGAGGACACCGACGAGGAACCGCTGCGCCGCCGCGTGGCCCGTCTGCAGCGCGAGATCGACGCACTCGGCGACGTCAACCTCGCCGCCATCGCCGAACTCGCCGAGACGAGCGAGCGGCGCGCCTTCCTTGATGCGCAGGCGACCGACCTGCGCGCCGCCATCGAGACCCTGGAGGACGCCATCCGCCGCATCGACCGCGACAGCCGCGAGCGACTTCAGCACACCTTTGACGAGGTCAACCGCGGGCTCTCCGAGCTCTTCCCGGCCATGTTCGGTGGTGGCGATGCCAAGCTCGAACTCACCGGCGAGGAGATCCTCGACGCTGGCCTGCACCTCACTGCACACCCCCCGGGTAAGCGCAACAGCACCCTGGCCTTGCTCTCCGGTGGCGAGAAGGCGCTCACCGCGCTGGCCCTGGTGTTCGCGCTGTTCCGCCTCAACCCCGCGCCGTTCTGCCTGCTCGACGAGGTCGATGCGCCGCTCGACGACACCAACACCGACCGCTTCTGCCAGCTGGTGCGGCGCATGTCGGCGCAGACGCAGTTCATCTTCATCACCCACAACAAGATCACCATGGAGATGGCCACCCAGCTGGTTGGCGTGACCATGCCCGAGCCTGGCGTCTCGCGCGTCGTTGCAGTGGACGTGGCCGAGGCCGTTCGATTGGCGGCGGCGTGAGGCGATGCCATCGGGTGTCGCCCGCCATCCCTGCGTCACGGCGATCGAGGATGTCTGCTGTATCGGTGCGGTGCAGCCCTATAATTCAGCGACTTGGTCGGGGTTCCTCGACCGGCTCCCAATGACGGTGACATGACCCAGCTCCAGTCCGCCCTGATCCTCGCCGGTGTCGGCGTCGTGATGCTCGTCTATCTCTACAACTGGTGGCAGCAGGTGCGTCGCCGTCGCGAGATCGAGCGCGCGGTGGCTGCACACCGCGGTCGCGAACGCGCCGACGGGGGCGACCCGCTGGATCCACTCGATGCCGGTGCATCGAGCCCGGATGCGGTCGGCGCGATGCCCGACCGGTCGCCAGCCGCGCGACCGACCCGCCAGCCGTTCTCGCGTATCGAACCGGTCATCGCCGACGACGAAGAGGACATTGCGGCGCCCGTCCAGCGCGCGCAGGTCGTGCCGATGGCGCACGATGACGCCGACTCGGCGCCGCCGCAACGGCGCGCCGCTGCGGTCCGGGTGCCCCTCGTCGAAGAGTCGGAGCCCGAGGTGCCGGCTCAGGACGCGTTTGAGGAACCGGTCCGGCGACCCCCAGCGGCCCCAGCGGTGCCTGTCGCGCGTGCCGCGGAACCGCTGGAGACGGTCAGCGCGGCAGATTCGGCAGACGCGCCTGCGCCCCTCCGGACCCGAACGGTCCAACCGCGCGCAGCCGGTCTGCCGCTGCGTCCCGACCCGCCCGGTATCGATGTCCGCGTCGATTTTCTGGCGCGCATGCTGCCGCTCGAACCGGTCTCCGCTGAGTCGCTCGCCGACATCCTCGCCAGCGCACCCGATGTCGGTCGACAGATGACGGTGCTCGGCTGCCCGGTCGGTGGTCAGGATTGGCAGCCGGTGCTGCGCCAGTCGGTGCGCTATGAAGAGGTCGCTGTCGCGCTGCAACAGGTCGATCGCAGCGGACTCATTGCGCCTGCCGCGCTCGAACGCTTTGCGCGTTGGGTCGATGATGTCGCCGAGCGCATCACCGCCACCTGCATCCCGCCCGACCCCGAGCAGGCGCATGCCGTGGCCGCCGAACTCGACGCCTTCTGCGCCGAGGCCGACGTACTGATCGGGATCAACGTCGTTGCGCCCGATGTCCCGGTCCCCGCCACCAAGATCCGCGCGCTGGCCGAGGCTGCCGGTTTCCGGTTGCAGCCTCTCGGTCACTTTGCGTTGGAGAACGACGATGGCGTGGTCTTGCTGACCCTGTCCGACATCGAGGGGCGACCCTTCATCAGCGATCAGATCCGTACCGCCGCATCGTCCGGTGTCACGCTGCTGCTCGACATCCCGCGTACGCCTCAACCAGCGCGCGTCTACAACCAGATGATGCAGATCGCACGGCAGATGGCGCAGGGCATCGGCGGGCGCATCGTCGACGACAAGCGCCAGGGCCTGAGCGACGCCGGGGTCCGGGTCATCGGCGAGCGCATCGCCGCGCTCGAGTCACGCCTCGCCGCGCAACAGATGTCTGCAGGCTCCGCGCTGGCGCGTCGCGTCTTCGCGTGAGCGGCGGCACGCCGCACACCGGCGACCTGTTCGACGATACCGCGGCGGACGCCACCGCGCCGACGCCAAGCCCTCCGACACCGCTGTCCGAGCCGGCCCGACGCGCCGCTGCCCTGCGCACGCAGATCGCCGCGCACGACCACGCCTACTACGTGCTCGACGCCCCGACCATCCCCGACGCCGAGTACGACCGTCTGTTCCGCGAGCTGCAGTCGCTGGAGGCCGAGCATCCGCAACTGGTCACGCCCGACTCGCCGACCCGCCGCGTCGCCGGCCGCGCGCTCGAGGGTTTTGCGCCAGTGCGCCACGCCGTGGCGATGCTCTCCATCCGCACCGAGACCGACACGACGGCCGAGGGTGCGCGCGCCTTCGACGCGCGTGTCCGTCGCGAACTCGGTCTTGCCGACACAGACTCGCCGGTCAGCTATGCCGTAGAGCTCAAGTTCGACGGCCTCGCCATCAACCTGCGCTACGAGCAGGGCGTGTTGGTTCAGGCCGCCACCCGCGGCGACGGCGAGACCGGCGAGGACGTGACCCAGAACGTGCGCACCATCCGCGCCATCCCGCTGCGGCTCGCCACCGACGCACCGCCGCCGGTGCTGGAGGTGCGCGGCGAGGTCTACCTGCGCCGCGACGACTTCGAGGCGCTCAACGAGGC
>DALYGT010000144.1:0-2086 GCA_031971375.1 Burkholderiales bacterium
GGCCGCGCGGGCAGGTGAGTCTGGACGCGGGTTCGCCGTGGTCGCTGATGAGGTGCGGGTCATGGCGAATCGTTCGGAGAAGCTTTCCGCTGATTTTGGAAAGAGCCTTCACCGCAACGATCTGACCACGACGTCGACGTTTCAACAGATACAGGCGGAAGGAAAGATGGTCGCAGCTGCGCTGAGCAAGCTCGGTGCATCGCTTCGGCAGATGGAATCCCAACTCCACTGAGTTGCCGGCATGATTTCCAGCCAGTCCAAAGCAAACCTCGAAACCATCTTTGCGTGTGTTGGTGGGCCGCAACTTGCGATGACCCCAACCGATGAAGTGGTGGTCTCCGCTGCTCAACCGCGCGTAGACCAGACCTCAGACATCGCCTTCATGATCACAGTGGCGAGTTTCAAGTTCAAGCTGCTGATCCTGTTCCGTATCCCGGCCTCACTTGGGGTCGAGGACTACTACAGCAAGCCGTCGTCCGAGCTTGGATTCCGGGATGTATTTCCCGAGATCTGCAACTTGTGCGGTGGGGCCGTCAATCGCGAGCTGTCCCGTCAATTCGAGCACCTTGGCTTGTCGACGCCCAATGAGGTCGAGCCTGAGTGCTTCGAACATCTTGGGGTGCTAAGGCCGTCAACGTTGTCGCGCCACACCGTGACCATCAATCAAACGATCTCGTTCGACGTCTTGCTTGCCATGGTCGCTTACGCGCCGGTCGAGATCGTCTTCCCCGCGCCGGAGAACCATGCCGCCGGCGAACTCGAACTGCTTTAACCGATAGCCGAGGAGCGATCATGAGCGAACAGCCGGTCAGCAAGGTGCTGGTGTTGGAAGATCAAGACGGGCAGATGGACGAGCTCCGAGAGTTCTGCGTTCAGCATGCCCTTGTCCCTTTGAAGGTGCGGAAAAATCGCCTCATGAACGTGCTGCGCGCGAACATCGATTTGGGTGCCATCTTCATGTCGGAGGAGTACGGCGCCACGTTGCAAGAGAGCTATCAGACAGCGGTCAGCATCCATGCCGTCCGGCCGGAGTTGCCGATCGTCTTGCGCCGGTCTTCGAGCGCGACCCTCGAGGACTTGCCCGCTTCGGTCCGGAGCGTTTTTTGCGCCGCCTATTCGAAGGATGAGATGGACCACCTCGGCAAGGTCATCGAGGAATACATTTTTACCCTCTATTACCCCTGCGATCTGGTCCGCGGGATCAGCGAGATCACCGAGTTCGTGCTCGCTTCCCAGTTCCGCGACATGTCGATCGTCTGGGATTCGCCTTACATCGTCCGCGACCGCGTGATCTTCGGCGAGTTGTTCAGCCTGATCCCGCTCGAGAGCAGCTGGTGTCGCGGTTACATGATGATCCAGACGGAGGAGCAGGCCATCCTCGATATCCTCGGCGAAGGCGAGACCATTCCCCCCGAGATCGGATTCCGTCGCGTCAACAGCCTGCTCGGAGAGATCACCAATCTGATCTGGGGTTCGTTCAAGAACCGCTTCATCGGCAGCGAATCGCTGACCATCCACCAGCAGATCCAGGTGCCGCTCGTCGTCAACCACAAACACAAGTACGTCTCGTTCGGGACCGAGAACCCGCAACTGTGCTTCCTGTTTCGCGTCGTCGATGAACGGACAGGGAAGGCGGTCAAGTTCTATCAGCGCTTCGTTTTCAACCTCAACTGGTCCCCCGAGGACTTTCGTGAGATCGGCCACGACGCCGACTCGATGGTCGAATCCGGCGAACTCGAGCTTTTTTGAACACAACACACTGACTGGGAGGCGATATGGCGAAGATTCTTGTGGTCGACGATTCGAGTACTGTCCGCGACGAGGTCGCCGGTTTTCTGAAGACCAACGGACTCGACGTGGCGACGGCCGTCGATGGCAAGGATGGCTTGGCAAAGCTCAAGGCCGATCCGGGCATCAAGTTGGTCATCTGCGATGTGAACATGCCCAATATGGACGGCCTCACCATGGTCGAGAAGGTCCGTGGCGAGCTTGGCAACAAAACGGTCAACGTCGTGATGCTCACTACCGAGAGCAGCCCGTCCATGAAGGAACGGGGCAAGGCAGCCGGCATCAAGGGGTGGATCGT
>DALYGT010000144.1:2186-4593 GCA_031971375.1 Burkholderiales bacterium
ACCAGCGCGCAGACGTCGTCGCGGCGGTCTTGGGTCCCCATCCAGCTGAGGAAGTCACTGTGCAGTTTGTCAGCGACCACTGCAGCACTGCTGCCGCGGTGCGAGCTGATCGCCTCGGCCATACGTGCTGGACCGAAAGCCCGCCCATTTGGGCCACCAGGTTGGTCGAACAGACCATCGGTGGCCATCACCAGCATCGCCACGTCGTTGATCGCCAGTTTCACCTCTGGCAGCGGCGAGTGCGGCGTGTCTCCCCGGTAGCCGAGCGCCGTCTTGGTGCCGTTGA
The DNA here is from genome assembly GCA_031971375.1 of Burkholderiales bacterium. Taxonomy (GTDB): domain Bacteria; phylum Pseudomonadota; class Gammaproteobacteria; order Burkholderiales; family UBA3065; genus UBA3065. The sequence continues at coordinate 2,473 of DALYGT010000144.1, forward strand.
CCCGGATCACCGGGTCGTGAGTCCGTGGCATCAGGAAGCAGCTGATCCGTGCGCCGGCATAGCTCACAGTGCCTCCTTGCGGATCGACTCGGCATAGGGCGGCATCGAAACCATCGTCCGACAAGGCGTCGGGTGAATGCTGGTTGAGCAATTCGCGGACCAGGTCCCCGAGGCGCGCAAGTACGCTGCCAACGGGTGCGTCGTGGTCGGTCTCCCAGAGCCTGCCGAGGACGGAGACGGCGAGCATGGACATCATCGCCCCGGGAACACCATGGCCGGTGCAGTCGACGACAGCGACCCAGAAGGTCCCATTGCCGCAGCGCGGGGAAAGCCAGAACACGTCACCGCCGACGATGTCGCGGGGTTCCCAGATGATGCCGACATCGGAGAAGCTGGCGAGCAGCTGTTCGCGGCGAGCCAGCAGGCCGCGCTGGATGCGAGAGGCATACTGGACCGAATCCATCACGATGCGGTGTGCGTCGGCCAGCTCCCGGCTGCGCTCGGCATCCTGACGCACCATGTAGCCGAGGAATGCCGAGTAGAGCAGGACGCCAGCGCAGGCTTCGCCGTCCAGCAGCACAACGCCACCCGTGTCAAGACTGCGGTTCTCGCTGTTGAGCAGCGTGCTGAGCGAGGCGAGGTCACCATCGAGCGGGTAGACGAAGAAGTCCTCGTCCATCAGGGCGGTGACCGGCCGGTTCTGGTAGACGGCGTAGGCGAGCGGGTTGGCCATCGCAGTGAGCGTCTCGATGCGCTCGAGCACGCCGACCGGCGCACCGGCACTATCGACGACGACGATCAGCTTGAGCGAACTGTCCTCGCGCAAGCGCGGGATGACCGAGTCGCAGCGCTCGGTCACTGGCACCGTCAGGGTCGGTGACATCAGCGCCCTGGCCGCAGCGTGCAGGCTCACTCGAGCTCCTCTGGGACCATCTCGAAGCGGACACCAGCCAGGTCACCTCCGAATTCCTCGCCCAGCTCACGGATGTTGTCGTCGTCGCTGGCGTAGTACCAACGCACCACGCATGAACGTCCGGTCTCCGCAGCAGCCTCGAGCCGGTCGAGGATGCCCATGATGACCTTGGCCGTCGAGCTGTTGAAGTAGATAAGGCGGAACTCGAGGCTGACAGGCGTATCCGTCGAGGTAAGCCATTCGGTGAGGGCTCGCATCGGTTCGTCAAAGAACGAACGAACGTCCTCGGGGTAGGACTCACCCTCTATAAGGAGTTCGCCGGTGCTGAAGGAGAAGCGGACCAAGGGGGTCCGCGCCCCGGCTACGATGTGGATGTCTTGCATTGGGGAGCCGCCCTAGACGGCCTGCTTGTCGTTGAAACTCAGAGATTGGGGCACGTATCTTTCAGTCGCATGACTGTCGCGTGTCTGTGCAGCACCGGATCACCGGACGGTATCGCGAATGGTCTGTGCTTACGCACCGTGATGGTGCGTAAGCGCGGGGGTGCCTGTCTGCGTGCGCTCTTTTAGGGTGTCTCTCAGGCCGCCTGCTTGGCGAAGCCGGGTATTCGGGTGGTGGCACGCTTTGTGCTGACTCGTCTCGAGAGCGCTTCGGTTCGCGATCCAGACATGACTGCCCAGACTCCCCGCCCGACCTATGACGAGATGCTTGATGCACAAGGCGACCCGCGTCGGCACTACGAGGACTATGCGCGCTGGCTTGCGGAAGCCGGGGATGCCAAGGTGGCGGAATGGCAACGCGAGGCTGATCTGCTGTTCCGGCGCGTTGGCATCACCTTCAATGTCTACGGCGATACATCAGGCACTGAGCGTCTGATCCCGTTCGATCTGATCCCGCGCGTCATCCCGTCGGGGGAGTGGAAGGTGCTCGAGCGCGGCCTGCGGCAGCGCGTCAAGGCGCTCAATGCCTTTCTTGGTGACATCTACCACGACGGTGAGATCCTCAAGGCGGGACATGTGCCTGCGGCCAAAGTGCTCAACCATCCGCAGTATCGACCGGTGATGAAGGGCCTCGCAGTGCCGGGCGGGGTCTATTCGCATATCGCCGGCATCGACCTCGTGCGTGACGGCCAAGGTCGCTACTGTGTGCTCGAAGACAACCTGCGCACGCCGTCCGGCGTGTCGTACATGCTCGAGGACCGCAAGGTC
>DALYGT010000145.1:0-4541 GCA_031971375.1 Burkholderiales bacterium
TCAGCGGGGCTTTTTGTCGGCGCTGTCGCAAACCTCCGCGACTCACCACTCCAGCGTGCCGCCGGTCTGATACTCGGTGACACGTGTCTCGAAGAAGTTCTTCTCCTTCTTCTGGTCGATCATCTCGCTCATCCACGGGAACGGGTTCTCCGCGCCCGGGAACAGCTCGTCGAGGCCGATCTGGCGGCAGCGACGGTTGCAGATGAAGCGCAGATATTCCTTGAACATCGGCGCGTTGAGGCCGAGCACGCCACGCGGCATGGTCGCCTCGGCATAGGCGTATTCCAGGTCCACCGCTTTCTTGAACAAAGCCACCAGCTCTTGCCGGAACTCCGGCGTCCACAGGTGCGGATTCTCAAGCTTGATGGTGTTGACGAGGTCGACCCCGAAATTGCAGTGCATCGACTCGTCACGCAGGATGTACTGATACTGCTCGGCAGCACCCGTCATCTTGTTCTGGCGGCCGAGCGCGAGGATCTGCACAAAGCCGACGTAGAAGAAGATGCCTTCCATGATGCAGCTGAAGACGATCAAGCTCTTCAGCAGCTTCTGATCGTTCTCCAGCGTGCCGGTGGTGAACTCGGGGTCGGTCAGCGTCTCGATGAAGGGGATTAGGAACTCGTCCTTGTCACGGATGCTGGCGACCTCGTGGTACGCATTGAAGATCTCGCCCTCGTCCAAGCCCAGGCTCTCGACGATGTACTGGTAGGCGTGGGTGTGGATCGCCTCCTCGAAGGCCTGACGCAGCAGGAACTGGCGGCACTCCGGCGCGGTGATGTGGCGGTAGGTGCCGAGCACGATGTTGTTGGCGGCCAGCGAGTCGGCGGTGACGAAGAAGCCGAGGTTGCGCTTGACGATGAGGCGCTCGTCCTCGGTCAGGCCATTGGGGTCCTTCCAGAGGGCGATGTCACGCGACATCTGAACCTCCTGCGGCATCCAGTGGTTGGCGCAGCCGGCGAGGTACTTGTCCCACGCCCACTTGTACTTGAAGGGCACCAGCTGGTTGACGTCGGTGCTGCCGTTGATGACGCGCTTGTCGGCAGCATTGATGCGTCGCTCGGTCTCCGCGCCGTCATCGGTACGGAGCATGACCGGCGCAGAAAGGTCACCCCGCGCCGGCGTCGCGCCCGCGAACGGATCGGCAAAAGGCCCACCGACCGGCGGCTGCGGCATGCGCGGCTGCAGTTGCGGCGCCGACTGGGAAAAATCGTCTTCAAAACTCAGCATCTGGCTGTCTCCTCAAATCTCTCAGTGGCGCTGCCTTACTGGCAGGCCTCGCACTCGGGGTTGTCGATCGAGCAGAACTTGGCTTCGGCTGCGGCCACCTCGCCCCCGGCCACCGGCACGGCATTGAGTTCGCCGCCGCGACCGGTCGACTTCTCGGCGCTGGTGGCGCCCATGGTGCGCAGATAGTAGGTGGTCTTGAGACCGCGCAACCAGGCCAGCTTGTAGGTCTCGTCAAGCTTCTTGCCGGACGGCTGGGCGACGTAGAGGTTGAGGCTCTGCGCCTGATCGATCCATTTCTGCCGGCGCGATGCGGCCTCGACCAGCCAGCTGGTGTCGACCTCGAAACTGGTGGCGTAGAGCGCGCGCAGGTCGGCCGGGATGCGGTCGATGCGTGACAGTGAACCATCGAAGTACTTGAGGTCGGCGATCATCACCTCGTCCCACAAGCCGCGCGCCTTGAGGTCGTTGACGAGCTGGTCGTTGACCACGGTGAACTCGCCCGACAGGTTGCTCTTGACGTAGAGGTTGGTGAAGCTCGGCTCGATGCTGGGCGACACGCCGACGATGTTGGAGATGGTCGCAGTCGGCGCGATGGCGACGCAGTTGCTGTTGCGCATGCCGTACTGCTTGATGCGCTGGCGCAGCGCGTCCCAGTCCAGCGTCGACGACTGGTCTACCTCGACATGGCCGCCGCGCTCCTCGGCGAGCAGCTTGAGCGAGTCCTGCGGCAGGATACCGCGGTCCCACAGGCTGCCGTTGAAGCTCGAATAGCGACCGCGCTCCTGCGCCAGCTCGGTCGATGCCCAGTAGGCGTGGTAGCAGACCGCCTCCATGCTGCGATCGGCGAACTCGACCGCTTCGTTGCTGGCGTAGGGCACTCGCATCAGGTGCAGGCAGTCCTGGAAACCCATGATGCCCAAGCCCACCGGGCGGTGCCGCAGGTTGGAGTCACGCGCCTTCTTGACCGCGTAGTAGTTGATGTCGATGACGTTGTCGAGCATGCGCATCGCCACCTTGACGGTGCGCTGCACCTTGTCGGCATCCAGCGTCCACGTGCCGTCGGCGCCCTGCACCATGTGGTTGGCGAGGTTGACCGAGCCGAGGTTGCAGACGGCGATCTCGCTCTCGTTGGTGTTGAGCGTGATCTCGGTGCAGAGGTTGGACGAGTGCACCACGCCGACGTGCTGCTGCGGGCTGCGGATGTTGCTCGGGTCCTTGAAGGTGATCCACGGGTGCCCGGTCTCGAACAGCATGGTCAGCATCTTGCGCCACAGGGTGAGCGCCGGCACTTTCTTGAACAGCTTCATCTCGCCGCGTGCCGCCTTGGCTTCGTAGCCGGTGTAAGCCGTCTCGAACGCCTTGCCGTAGAGGTCATGCAGGTCGGGGCAATCGGACGGTGAGAACAGGGTCCAGTCGGCGCCTTCCATGACCCGCTTCATGAACAGGTCGGGGATCCAGTTGGCGGTGTTCATGTCGTGGGTGCGACGGCGGTCGTCACCGGTGTTCTTGCGCAGCTCGAAGAACTCCTCGATGTCGAGGTGCCAGGTCTCCAGATAGGCGCAGACCGCGCCCTTGCGCTTGCCGCCCTGGTTGACCGCCACGGCGGTGTCGTTGACCACCTTGAGGAAGGGCACGACGCCCTGCGACTTGCCGTTGGTGCCCTTGATGTAGGAGCCGAGCGCGCGGACGTTGCTCCAGTCGTTGCCCAGGCCGCCGGCGAACTTGGACAGCAGCGCGTTCTCCTTGATCGCCTCGTAGATGCCGTCGAGGTCGTCATCGACCGTGGTCAGGTAGCAGCTGGAGAGCTGGCTGCGCAGCGAGCCCGAGTTGAACAGGGTCGGCGTCGACGACATGAAGTCGAAGGTCGAGAGCACGTTGTAGAACTCGATCGCGCGCGCCTCGCGGTCGATCTCGTTGAGCGCCAACCCCATCGCCACACGCATGAAGAAGGCCTGCGGCAGCTCGATGCGGTGACCCTCGACGTGCAGGAAGTAACGGTCGTAGAGCGTCTGCAGGCCGAGGTAGTCGAACTGCAGGTCGCGGTCGGCCTGCAGCGCAGCGCCGAGCCTCGCCATGTCGTACTGGCCCATCTTCGGGTCGAGCAGCTCAGCCTCGATGCCGCGATTGATGAAACCGGGGAAGTACTCGGCGTAGCGGGTGTGCATGTCGGCCTGGGTGGCCGCCTCGCCAAGGATCTCCTTGCGGATCTGGTCGAGCAGCAGGCGTGCGGTGACCTGGCTGTAGGCCGGGTCTTGCTCGATCAATGTACGCGCGGCGAGCACCAGCGACTTGGCGACCTCCTCGGCCGGGATGCCGTCGTAGAGGTCACGCAGCGCCGCCTTGATGATGGCCTGCGGCTCGACCTGCTCACCAAGGCCCTCGCAAGAGGCGCGAACCAGGGCTTCAAGGCGCTTGAGGTCGAGCGGACGGCGGGCGCCGTTCTCGGTGACGTTGATGCCGGACTGCTCGGCCTCGCCGGACTCGGCGGCCTGCTGCGCGCGGTCGCGGGAGCGCTCCTCGCGGTAGAGCACGTAGGCGCGGGCGACATGGTGCTCGCCGCCGCGCATCATCGACAGCTCGACCTGGTCCTGGATGTCTTCGATGTGGATGGCGCCACCCTCGGGCTTGCGACGCATCAGGGCGGCGACCACCTGCTCGGTGAGTGCGGCGACACGTTCGCGGACACGCGCCGAGGCCGCACCTTGCGCGCCATCGACAGCGATGAAGGCCTTGGTCATGGCCACCGCGATCTTGGACGGCTCGAACGGCACCACGGCACCATTGCGGCGGATGACCTTGTAATCGGCAAAGCGCGGGTCGGCCGCAGCGTCGCCGCCCGCCATCGCTGTGGACGGACGGTAGTCGTTTGCCGGAACGGCTTCGGTACTGGTCATCTGCATGGCTGGATCCCCCTTGGATGGTTGCCCTGGATGCGTGTTCATGCTGGCGTGTTCTTGCTCACCGGACGGACCGGCTCGAGGGTGTCGCGAAACGGTCGGCGACAGACTGTATAAAGTCGCTTGATACAAACCGGAAAACACAATATCTTGTGCCCGGAAACACCCCCGGACACCAATCCTAGGGGTTCCGCCGATGCCGTGCAAGCGGTTTTTTAGGTCATCGAAGGGCCTTGCTGTGGGTCAGCTGTGGGCAACTTGTGCAGCCCGCCGCCCCCTCGGCTGGTGGCACTGCAGCAGTGTCGCGGTGCGACGCGAGCGGCCGTGCTGTGTGCAGCGCAGCACGTCTGGCCAGCGCCTCAAACCAGTCGCGGGATAGCGGTGAGGCGCGCCCAATCGAAGTGAGGTCCGGGGTCG
>DALYGT010000146.1:0-4541 GCA_031971375.1 Burkholderiales bacterium
ATCTCGATCAGGGTGCTCCGGTTGCGGCTGACAACCTCACAAGGGAGGTCAGGGCAATCACCGCGATCATCGGCGAGTTCCCGTATGCCGGCGGGTTGGTCGGCAGCGGTTGCCGCGCCATCGCCCTCAAGCGTTTCCCGTTCTCCCTCGTCTATCGAGTCGATGAGCCGTTTGTAGAGGTTCTCGCGTTTTCGCATCACAACCGGCGCCCGCGATGGTGGGCGACCCGGGGGGCTGCATGACGACAGGCCGACCGGCTCTGCCCCCCGACGCCGACCTCGAGCGTCTCGCGACCTGGGCCAAGTACCGCAACGGCCTCTGCGACGCCTGCATGGCCACGTGCTGCACCATGCCGGTCGAAGTTAAGACGCCCGATCTGGTGCGCCTCGGTGTGCTCGACGCCTTCGACGCCGAGGGCCCGATGAAGCCCTGGCTCAAACGCCTGCAGAAGGCCGGCGTGGTCGAGCGCCATTCGCCGGCGACCGGGCTCTTTACGCTGGCGCGGCAGTCTGGTGGGGAGTGCGTCTTCTTCGACCGGCAGACGCGCCGCTGCACCGTCTACGAGCGCCGCCCCGACACCTGCCGCAAGCACCCGCAGGTGGGGCCGCGGCCGGGGTATTGCGGGTTCCGGCGTAGGGGGTGAGGTCCGGCAGCCTCAGTCGACCAGTTCGCGGAGCAATTCCGGGTGCTGGTCCAGCAGGCGAAGTAGCAGTAACGTTGAACGGTGCGGGTGAGTCTTGCCGCGTTCGTATTCGGAGAACGCGTTGACGCCGCCGCCGAACAACCGCCCCGCTTCCGCCTGTTTGAGCCCGAGCCGCTTGCGGATCGCCCGCACGGTCGCTGCGATCTCGCGGTCGACCCCGGCGCTGAAAGCATCGATGGCCTCGGAGTAACGCGCGGCCTCGCCCGGGTCGAACTCACACTCTCCGCAGTTAGGGCAGTGCCATCCGGCGACGGCGGGAACGATCGTCTTGTGGTCCCGGTAACTGAAGACCAGATCGCGCGGCCCGTGGACGAGCGCTTGGCCATGGTCACAGCGCAAGCAGTTGCGCTTTGCAGTCATGTCACCTCTCCTTGAACTGGATGACCACCGCACCTTCTCGCAATGTCAGCTTGATGTAGACCCAGCGTTCATCGTCCAACTGCCGGTGATAAACGTCTTGCCAGACCGAGTGGTCGCCGTGGGTTGTCATGCTCTTGTAGAAATCTGTTCGGGTAAGCCCAATCACCACCAAGACCGCATCAGCACCGTCCAGACCCATGTGCCGGGCGTTTTCGAGTGCTGTTCGGGTAAACGCCGCAACGCCAACTTCTTCGACCTTTTTTAGAACGGTCTCCAGAGGGTAGTGAGCACGGCTCTTTTCCATCAGTATGGTAACGGATTCCGTTAGTTTTGCCGCGGCAGTCCTTGGCGACGACTGTGCCGCAACGCCGGCAAACCACGCATCGGTCAATTGGCCGTGCCCCATCGATCGGCGACATGCGCCTCGGGCCGGCTACCACCATCTGACCAAACACCAAGCAGTACTGGCGGACTTGCTCAAGTCAGCGTTGAAGACCTATGGCAGCAACGGGGGCGAGTGATGGGGTGGTTCGCTGCGCCAGCGGCAACCTGCGTCATCAAGCGCATCGACTTCGATCACTTTGAGCCGGGGTGAAGCTCGGTCGGCTTTGGGTCTGCCGGCATATGGGGCAATTGGCGGATGTGGGCTGGGCGCCATTGAGGTGAACATGCAACTCCACTTTCACGGACAAGCCGGCGTCAGACATAATCATGTACACCGATCTGCACATAGGCCAGCCCATGAAACAGGCCACCTTCACCGAGATCCGCAACCAGGCCCGTGCCTGGTTCGACATCGTCGAGTCCGGCGAGACTGTGCGGGTACTGCGCAACGGCAAGCCGATTGCCGACATCGTCCCGATCACGTCAGACATGCCCTCTTGGAAACGCCGTGGCGGCCAACCGCTGCTCATCGAGGGCGTATCCATCAGTAGCGTGATCCTCGCGGACCGGGCTGGCACGGAGCCAGCGTGAGGGTTTTCCTCGACAGTTCGGCGTTTGCCAAGCGCTACATCAGGGAGACGGGCACTGCCGAGGTTCTAGATTGGTGCGACCGCGCCTCCGAACTTGCACTGTCCGGCGTGGCCCTCGCAGAGATCGTGGCGGCCTTCTGCCGACTGCGGCGGGACGGTGTTCTTTCCCCGCGTGACTACGACAGGCTCAAGGCGAATTTCCTCGAAGACATTCGTGACGTTGCCGTCTGCGACCTTACCCCGCCCGTGATGGCGAGCGCGATCCGCGCCTTGGAGCGCTCGCCACTTCGCGGCATGGATGCCATTCACATCGGCAGTGCCGTCGCCATCGGCGCTGACGTGTTTCTGTCTGCCGACCGCAAACAGCACGATGCCGCTTTGGCCGCTGGGCTGGAGTCTCGGCTGGTTTGATTCGTCGGGCTGTATTGACTGATGATGGCGTCTTGCCCCCAAGAGTCATTCGCGGAACTGATGCGCTCCGCCATACTCAAACCACTATGAAGCGCTGGCTCGCACCCTTTCTCGCCGTGTTCCTGCTGGTCTCGACCATCGGTCAGGTGAGTATGGCTGCGCGCATGCCTTGCGGCGCTGGGCAGCACCCGTCGGCGGGCTCCGCGGATACGATCGGAGGTCACGTTGTGCAGTCGGCGCAGCACGCCGACGCCGAGCCCAGTCCCTGTCACGATCCTGGCGCCAAAGACTGCAGCGACGTCTGCAAGCGCCTGTGCTGCAACGTGGCGTTCGTGCCGCAAGCCGTCGTTGAGCCTGCCATTCGGGTGACGCCGTCGCGCGTCCGCCCGCCGATGAGCGCTCCGCTCTTCACCCGCACAAGTCCGCCCGATACTCCGCCGCCGATCGCCTGATTGAGCCGCTCGGGCATCCGCCCGTTCGTCAATCTTTGGAGGTCCGGCATGAACACATTCCGCCCCCGTTTTACGGCGCCCTTTATGGCGGCTGGCCTGCTCGTTGTTGGCACGGCCCAAGCCGCGCCGATGGGCTTTGTCGGCAGCGCCATGACCATGGCCGACTACGACGAGAGCTGGCGCATGCTCTCGGCCAACTACGCGATCACCCGCAGTGACGCCATCGGTGCCAGCGTGAGCGAGTTGCGGCCCGAGCACGGCGCGCCGCGCGAGACCCTGACCCAGCTCGAGTACGTGCGCCTGCTCAAGCGCTGGAACCTGAGCGACGCGCAGGCCAACGTCTGGTTGTTCGGCGGGCTCGGCGAGCTCGATCGCGGCGCGGCTGGCAGCCAGATGGCGTGGTCGCCCGGCATCCAGGCGGATTACGAGACCACCCGGCTCTATGCGGCGGCCACTGCGCGCTTGTACCGCGCCGGGTCGGTCGACCGCGACCAGTACAGCGTCCGCGCCGGTTTCTCCTTCTACGAGGCCGGTTACGAGGAGCCGCAACCGTGGCTGATCGTCGACGCCAAGCGCATGGTCGGCCTTTACGACGGCTGGGAGGTCACGCCCATGCTGCGCATCATCCACAAGCGTTTCTTTATCGAGGGTGGCGTCAGCGACCGCGGCAACGTGCGCGCCAACCTTATGGTCACTTTCTTCTAAAGGCTTGGTCACGGCGGACCGGACCTTGTCCCGTCAGCGCGTGGCCGCTCATACCATCAAAGGGAATCACGAAATGAACACCTATCAACCCATCAAGACCCTATCCAACGCGCTGACTACTGTGCCGGCCCTTCTGTCGGTCCTGCTGCTGGCGCTTGTGATGACGCTGGCGCCGCCCGCAGCTCACGCCGACGACGCGCAGAGCATCACCGCCACCGTCAACGGCATGGTCTGCGCCTTCTGCGCGCAGGGCATCGAGAAGAAGCTCAAGGCGATGGCCGAGACGCAGTCGGTCAAGGTCGACCTCAAGTCCAAGTTTGTCTCGGTCACTGCCAAGCCGGGTCAGCAACTCGATCCGGCCAAGGTCAAGCAGGTCATCGTCGACGCCGGCTACGAGGTGCGCGACCTCAAGGTCGGGGGGGCACATTGAGCGCGCCGCTGGCGGACAAACTGGCACGAGCGGAGGGGGCGGGCGACCGCATGCCCGCGGCTGCCGGCGCTGCAACCCGTGTCGGCATGCTCAGCGTTCTGGCTTCGGCCAGCACGCTGGTCTGCTGCACCATCCCGGCGATCCTGGTGCTGCTGGGCGCCGGATCGGTGCTGGCCGGTTTGGTGAGCTGGTTCCCCGGCATCGTCTGGCTCTCCGAGAACAAGCCGTTGGTGTTTGGCTTTGCCGCCGTGATGATGACCGCCGCTGGTGTGGCGCAGCGCGCCGCCGACCGGCTGCCGTGTCCGGCTGACGCCGCGCTGGCGGCGGCCTGCGCGGCCAACCGTCGGCGCGGCCGCTGGCTGTTCCGCGTGTCGGTGGCGCTGCTGGTGGTCGGGGCGACCTTCGCGTTTGTGTTGCCGGCACTCGCTTAGCCGGCTGCCCGCCTGTCACAGGCGGGAAACATATTTCGACTAATCTGGAAGAATGGAATCCATAGATGCAGTCCG
>DALYGT010000147.1:0-4459 GCA_031971375.1 Burkholderiales bacterium
GTCGCCCAGGGAGTTTACGAGATGCGCGAGTTCTTTGGTCCAGGATGGCGGATGTACTACGTTCAGCGGGGCGATGTCCTGATCGTCATGCTCGGCGGCGGGGACAAAAGCACTCAGGTTGCCGATATCGCCGCTGCCCAGGCCCTTGCCGCGACTTTGACGGAGTGACTCACCATGACCAAGATCGCTGACTTGTCGAGATTCGACGCCGCAGAACACCTCAAGGACGAGGGCGACATCGCCGCGTACCTGACCGTGGTTCTGGAAGAAAACGACCCCGCCGCGCTGGCGCAAGCGCTTGGCACCATCGCCCGCGCCCGCGGCATGACGGCTGTTGCGGCTGAGGCGGGAATCTGCCGTGAGGCGCTTTACAAAGCCCTGCGACCAAATGCTCAACCGCGTTTCGACACCATCGCTCGCGTATGCCGTGCCTTGGGCGTCAAATTGGTCGCGCAGGCATCCTGACGCCTCAGGCCCCGACCTCGCCCCCGTCCTCGCGCCAGATGCAGATGCTCGCCGAGCGCGGCCGCCCGAATGCCGGGTCCGGCCACGACGAGACGGCGTTGGGCTTGGCCGGGTCGCTGCGGTCGCCCGCCGTCTCGCCGGGGTGCTGGATGTTGATGAACATCGTCCGCAGGTCGGGGCTCATGGCGATGCCGGTGATCTCGCAGCCCTTGGGCCCGATGAGGAAGCGCCGGAACTCGCCCGTCTCTGTGTCGCAGGCGAACATCATGTTGTTGGTCATGCGCGCGTAGGGTCCCTCGCCGAGTTTCTCGGTGGACACGTCGGTCTGCGTCCAGAGGATGCCGCGCGGGTCGAACCACAGCCCGTCCGGCGAGCCGAACCAGTCGCCGACCACGTTGCCGCGGTGCTCGGGCGCCTTGGCCGCAGGGTCGCCGGCGTTGACGAACACGCTCCAGCGGAAGCTGGTCGCGGCGGCGTCGTTATCCTGCTCAAGGAGTCGCAGGATGTGGCCCATGGCGTTGTTGGGGCGCGGGTTGGCGCCGTTGACGGCGACCTTCTTGCCGCGCTCGGAGTTGTTGGTGAGCGAGACATAGACCTCGCCGGTGCTCGGGTGCGCGGCGATCCACTCCGGGCGGTCCATGGGCGTGGCGCCGACCGCGTCGGCTGCCGTGCGCGCGTGGACCAGCACCGAAGCCTGGTCAGCGAAGCCCTTGTCAGGCGTCAGCCCGGGTTGGCCCCAGACCAGCGGCACCCACTCGCCGTCGCCGTACCAGAGGCCGTCATCGCGGATGCGGGCCACATACAGCGTGCCCTCGTCGAGCAGACGCCCCCAGTGCGAGGGCTCGACCTTGAGCCGCGGGTCGTAGCGGTCGCGGCTCACGTATTTGTAGATGTACTCGCTCTTCTGGTCATCGCCGGAGTAGACGACGACGCGACCGTCGCGGGCCAACTTGACGGTGGCGCCCTCGTGTTTGAAGCGGCCGAGCGCGGTCCGTTTGACCGGTGCGGCGGAAGCGTCGCGCGGGTCGATCTCGACCACCCAGCCGAAGCGGTTGAACTCGTTGGGGTGCTTGCCGGCATCAAACCGCACGTCGTGTTCGTGCCAACGGAACATCGCCTTGTCATCGAGGCCGATGCGGGCCTCGGCAGCACTCGGCTTGGCCGACTTGTAAAAGTAGCGGTCGAAGTTCTCCTCGCAAGTGAGGTAGGTGCCCCATGGCGTGACGCCCATCGCGCAGTTGGCAAAGGTTCCGAGGATGCGCTGCCCGGCTGAATCGGCAGCGGTCTGCAGCAAGGCGTGGCCGGCCGCCGGTCCGCTCACCGCGCACGGCGTGGTCGCGGTGACGCGTCGCGCCAGCGGCCCCGCCACCACGCCCCATCCGCCCTCGGCGCGCTGCTCGACGTGGCAGACCGAGACGCCGACCGCCGCCTGCGCCTTGGCGACCTTCTCCGCCGACCAGGCCGACGGGCCGTCGCGGTGCAGGAGGCCGTCGTCGAGGTACTCGTGGTTGGTGACCCAGACGCCACGGTGGGGCGTGGCGGGATCGGTGAACAGCGCGCAGCCGTCGTGGTGCATGCCAAACAGGGCGGCCTGCTGCGCGGCAGCGTGGCTGGCGTCGCCCGGCATGCCGGGCCCCGAGCCGTCGAGGCGGTCGCCCCAGGCGGCCATCACGCGCCAGCGGTAGCCGGGGGGAACCACCACCGTGTCGGCCTGCTCCGATAGCGGGACGCTGGTGAAGGTGAATGGCGCACCGGCGGGTTTGCGCGCCCACGCCGGCAGCGTCTGCAGCAGGGCAAGGGCGCCGGCGGAGCCGAGCAGGGCGCGCCGCGACATCCGCATGCCAAGTGTCTGTGTGGCGACGGGGTTGGAACTGGGCAGGTCGATCTTTTTCATCGGGGTGGTGGAGGCAGGTGCGAGGAGGTTCCGAGACCCGCGTGTCTTTCCGGAGTCTCTTTGCACCAAAAGAGTAGAACAAGGATGCGACAGGTGTGTGGCGGATTTGAGCGGGTGCACGGCGGATGCAGGAGGAGGACGCTCGGGCCTTTTGGCAGACCGGAGTGTGCCGGCTGATGCGCCGCATTCGCCGCGTCGAGCCACCGGAGCGCACGGCCGCCGAGCCGCTGCGCTGCGTGCTCTGCCAACGCCCGGTGCCGCAGGCTCAACTCGACTGGCACCACCTGGTGCCCAAGCTCAAGGGTGGCCGCGAGACCGCACCGATGCACCGCATCTGCCATCGCCAGGTCCACGCTTTGTTCAGCGAGGTCGAACTGGCGCGGCATTACGCCACCCCCGATGCACTGCTCGGCCACCCCGAGGTGCAGGCGTTCGTCGCTTGGGTGTCGACCAAGCCGGATGATTTCCACGAGTCCGTGTGCAAGCACAGGAGACGAAAGTGATCAGCCACACCGTGACGCAGGTCTACTTTGACGGCGGCTGCCCGCTCTGCCGACGCGAGATCGGCTGGTACCGTGCGCGCAAGCCGCTCACTCCGATCGAATGGGTCGATGTCAGCAGCGCTGCCTGCGACCCGGCCGGCGACCTCTGCCGCAGAGAGGCCATGCGCGTGTTCCATGTGCGCTGCGCTGATGGCCGCTTGGTACGCGGCGCGCACGCGTTTGCGCTGCTCTGGCAGCGCTTCCCGGGCTTGCGGTGGCCCGGCGTGGTCGCTGCGTTGCCCGGGGTCCGGCACGTGCTGGAAGTCGCCTACCGCGTGTTCCTCCGGCTGCGGACCGTCTGGCGCTGACGCCACTTCCCTTCGAGGACATGATGGGGGCTCTGAACCGACCGCCCGGTTGTTTGCGTGGCCCTAAGGTTACGCCATCCCTACCTTCTCCATGCGATGCTTCTCAATGAGGGGGGTGGCCAAACTGCTCGGCATGGCTCGAGCGTTCATGAAACGGTCACATTGGCGGTCGAAGGTGCGGGACTCCATGCAAACGATCACCTCCTCCTTCGCCCCGTCTGGTGTCATGGCCATGCTGGGTGTCGTCGCCATGCTGGTTGCGCCGCCCGCTGCGCACGCCGCACGCCCGATGGTGACCGACGACGCGCGCCTCACCGACGACGGTGCCTGCCAGGTCGAGAGCTGGGTCCGACTCAACCGCAGCAGCACCGAGTTGTGGGCGCTGCCCGCCTGCAACCCGCTGGGCAATCTCGAGATCACCCTCGGCGGGGCGTTTGCCGACACGGCGGGCTTCCACAAGGCCGACGACGTCATTCAGCTCAAGACACTGCTGCGGCCGCTCGAGACCAACGGCTGGGGGGTCGGGCTGACCGCCGGCTTTGCGCGTCATATAGGCGCCGGCATCGAAGACCAGGGTGCGCGACAGCGCTACGTCAACCTGCCGGTGAGCCGCTCATTCCTTGACGATCGAGTGGTCATGCACCTCAACCTCGGCGCGGCGGACCCAGTCGGGCCCCGCGGACGGCGCGGCACCTGGGGTCTCGGCTCCGAGATCGACCTCGACGGCGGCAACAACCTGCTCATCGTCGAGACCTTCCATCCTGATGTCGGCGCGCCGTTCTACCAGCTCGGCCTGCGCCACTGGATCGTGCCGGGGCGCGTGCAGACCGACATCACCTACGGCGATCGTTTTGGCGCCGGACCGGACCGGCAGGCCTTCACCATCGGCTTGCGGCTGATCTCGCCGCCGCTCTTCAGGTAGGGCCGCGCAAAAAAAGGGGCCGGCATTGCCGGCCCCGGGCACGAAATCAGGCAGCTCAGATGCCTAATGCGGCCTTGGCTTTCTTGAGCGACGCCATGGAACCGTCATGGTCACCGGCGGCGTGCTTCGCTTCGCCGTCAGCGCGCAACTTCTTGACCTCGTCGAGCTTGGAAGCTTCGAGCTTGCTCACCTTGAGGGCGGCGTCGATCTGCTTCATCTCGTTCGGACAGTTGTGCGCCGCGGCCAGGCCGCTGAACGACACCAGACCTGCCAACAGGATCGATTTCGCGAGATTCACCGGATCACCTCCTTTCATGCTGTTACCCGA
>DALYGT010000148.1:0-4446 GCA_031971375.1 Burkholderiales bacterium
CCGCAACCTCTTGCGTCATCGTGTGTTGCCGCTCCTCGATGCGTCGATGCCTCAAGCGCGCAGCGCGCTGGTACGGCTCGCCGGCCACGCAGCAGACGCGCGACGGCTGGCCGAGGACCTGGCCGACCTCGATGCCGCGGTATGGTCAGACGATCGCGGATTGCGCTGCCGCGCCTTTGCCGAACTGCCGCCGCACCGTGCGCGCAACCTGCTGCGCAGGCAACTGGCGCTGGCGGGGACGCGCATGCCGGATGCTGCCCGGCTTGACGAGATGCTGCGTCAACTGACCGGGGATGGCCGCCCGGAAGTGTTCCACGACGGTCGGCTGGTGACGCGTCGCGGCGGCCGGCTGTGCATCAGCCCGGACTAGACAGATCTAAGCACGCTCAGGTGCGATAGCCGATGCGGAAGCCGCCCCAGTGGCGCCCATTGACCACGATCGGCGCAGAGATGTCGTGGATGATCTCGCCGGTGTCGCGCCGATAGGTCTGCAACAGATAGGGCAGGGTGTGGCTGCCACAGCGGCGTCCGACCGGGTCGTCGAAGATGCGCTTGGTGCGGTTGCCGTGGATGTCCTTGGCCGGATCGCCGGTGAGCGGCTGCGAGAACCGCTTGTTGTGGGTCGGGAAGTAGCCCTTGTCATCGACTGCCCCGGCGTAGATCAGCGCTGTGTCGGCCAGCAGCGGCTCCTGGACCGGCGGGAAGAGACGATCGGTCAGCGTATCGAACTTGCTGCGGTACTTCTGCGGGGTGGTCCCCGGGATCGGCGTGTAGGTGCGGTCGAACAGGTCGCTCACGCTGATCTCACCACGCGCGACGGCCTGCTCCAGCACCGCGGCGATCTCGGCAGCAGCGCGCTGCACCCGCTCGGGCATGCCCTTGTGGAACTGGATGCCGTGCTGACCCGCCTCGCCGACCCGGAAGACCGAGCCGATCTCCTCGAGGTTGACGGCCGTGGCATCGAGTGCGCCCGCCTGCCGCTGGGTGTTCTCGGCGGTGGCGGTGTTGCCGGCGATATCCTCAAGGATGCCGCCGACCTTGTGGACGATGTCCTCGCTCAGGCTGGCGTGCTGAGCGATCGAACGGACCACATCGTCGACGCGGGCGCGTGTCGCCTCGGCGCCGTTGCGCAGCGCCTCGAGCGAACTGGTCGCCTCGCGCGCCAGGCGTGCGCCATCCTCCGCCTCGTGCGTGAGACTCTGGATCTGCGCGACGGCCGCCTGCGCCTCCTCCTGGATGGCGCTGATCATGTGGTCGATCTCGCCGGTGGCCTTGGATGTCCGCTCGGCCAGACTGCGGACCTCGTCGGCGACCACGGCAAAGCCGCGACCGCTGTCCCCGGCGCGCGCTGCCTCGATCGCCGCGTTGAGGGCGAGCAGGTTGGTCTGGTCGGCGATCTCGCCGATGACGCGGATGATGCTGCCGATCTCCTGCGAGCGCCGTCCGAGCGCGCTGACCGACGCTGCCGCATCGTCGACGGATGCAGCGATGCGCTCGATCTCGCTGGCAGCGGCGTTGACCGTCTGGGCACCACTCATGGCCAGTGCGCGCGCCGCTTCAGCATCTTCGGCGCTGGCCTGGATGCTGCCACTGATGTCGACCATGCCATCGTTCATGTGTCCGATCAGTTCGCGCGTCTCCTGTGCTGCGAGGGTCTGCTGCGCCGAGCGCTGCACCACGGCGCGCGCGTCCGCACCAAGCGTGTGTGTCGCCTCGAGGACCTCGTGGGAGGTAAAGATGACCTTGCCGATGATGTCGCGGAAGGTCGACTGCAAGGTGTCGAAACTCTCGCCGATGCACCGCAGGTCAGGGTTACTGCCGGCGGGCGCGCGGCGCGAGAGGTCGCCATCCCGGGCGGTATCGGCGATGACTTGCGCCAGGCGCCGGGCCGGTGCCGCGACGCTGCGTGCGTAGGCGATGGCGACGACGCCCGCGGTCAGCGCGCCGACCGCCGCCGCAGCCAGCCAAAACTGCATCGATATGTCGCCAGCGGTCAGCGCGACGAGCAGTGCGCTGCCCAGGGCTGCAGTGAGACCGGCGGCCAGTACGGCCGGGCGGGTCGCAGCGGTGAGCACGGTGTGGGCATGCGGCATGGTGTAGACGGTGTTGTTTGCGGTGACTGGTTAGTGGGACAAGTTGTGGCAACGGGTCGGGGGGTGCCGGTTCAGAGGACTTCAGCGGCGTGTTCGGCCAGTCGCGAGCGCTCGCCGCGCGTGAGCGTCACGTGCCCGCTGTGCGGCCAGCCCTTGAAGCGGTCGACCACATAGGTCAAGCCGGATGACCCTTCGGTGAGGTAGGGCGTGTCGATCTGCGCGATGTTGCCGAGGCAGACCACCTTGGTGCCCGGGCCGGCACGCGTGATCAGCGTCTTCATCTGCTTGGGCGTCAGGTTCTGCGCCTCGTCGATAATGAGGAACTTGTTGATGAAGGTGCGCCCGCGCATGAAGTTGAGCGACTTGATCTTGATGCGGCTGCGCATCAGGTCTCGGGTCGCGGCGCGGCCCCATTCGCCGGCCTCGTCGTCAGACTTGTTGAGGACGTCCAGATTGTCTTCGAGCGCGCCCATCCAGGGCGTCATCTTCTCTTCTTCGGTGCCCGGCAGGAAGCCGATGTCCTCGCCGACGGGTACCGTCACACGGGTCATGATGATCTCGCTGTAGACCTTGTACTCGAGCGTCTGCAGCAGGCCCGCCGCGAGCGTGAGCAGGGTCTTGCCGGTCCCCGCCTGACCGAGCAGCGTGACGAAGTCGGTCTCCGGGTCCATCAGTGCGTTGAGCGCGAAGTTCTGCTCGCGGTTGCGCGCGGTGATGCCCCACACCGAGTTCTTGGGGATGGCGTAGTCGCGCAGCGTGCAAAGAACGGCCGTGTCGCCCTCGGCGGAGTGCACCCGCGCCTGCATGGCACCATCGCCGGGCAGGTAGATGAACTCGTTCACGATCATGGACTTGCAAAGAGGACCTTTGACTTTGTAATAGGTCAGGCCCTGCTCTTGCCACGACTCCATGCCCTTGCCGTGACGGTCCCAGAAGTCCTCAGGCAGCTCGCGGATGCCGGTGTAGAGGAGGTCGCTGTCCTCCAGCACCTTGTCGTTGAAATAATCTTCGGCGGCAAGGCGCAGCGCACGCGCCTTGATCCGCATGTTGATGTCTTTGGAGACGAGGATCACCTGACGCTGCGGCTGGCGCTCCGCAAGGTGCATCACCACGGCGAGGATCTGGTTGTCGTTGCGGCCCGGCAGCAGGCCCGGCGGCAGGTCGCCGGGGATCGCCTCGGTCTGCAGGAAGAGCTTGCCGCTGGCGCCGTTGCGCTTGGAGAGCGGGATGCCGTCGCCGATGCTGTCTGGCGCCGCCGCGACCAGCTCTTCCATGAAGCGGCTGGCCTGGCGCGCGTTGCGTGCGACTTCCGACATGCCCTTCTTGTTGTTGTCGAGTTCCTCCAGCGTCGTCATCGGGATGAAGACGTCGTGCTCCTCGAAGCGGAACAGGCTGGTCGGGTCGTGCATCAGCACGTTGGTGTCGAGCACGAACAGCTTGCCGGCCTTGTTGGCGGTGCGTGGGCTGCGTCTGCTGGCGGGCTTGTCGGTCATGGGCGTGAGGTTTTGACGTAAGCGAGGGAGTGGGCGGAGAAGACGGAAGGCAGAAGCTAAACAAAAGATACGGCGATGGCGCGCGTCCGGTGTCGCTGCCGGCTGGTCAGGGACGTTGCAGGCCGTGCAGCACGGCGAGCACCTCATCGACGTGCCCCGGCACTTTGACGCCGCGCCATTCGTGGCGCAACAGGCCCGCGGCGTCGATCAGGAATGTGCTCCGCTCGATGCCCCGCACCTGCTTGCCGTACATGTTCTTGAGGCGCATCACATCGAAAAGCGTGCAGACCGTCTCGTCGGTGTCGCTGAGCAGATCGAAGGGCAGCGCCAGCTTTTCGCGGAACCGGCGGTGCGAGGCGACACTGTCCCGCGACACACCGGCGATGTCACACCCTGCGGCGGCGAACGCGGTTTGGGCATCGCGGAACGCCGCGCTCTCGGTGGTGCAGCCGGGCGTATCGTCCTTGGGGTAGAAGTAGAGGACCAGCCAGCGGCCCCTTGCGGCCTGCAGGCTGAAAGGCGTGTCGCCGGTCCCTGGCAGGCTGAACTCCGGGACCGGTTGACCGATGGTCGGGCGCGCGTCAGACATGATTTACAAAGGCTCCGTTGGTATGAAGGTGCGGACAGGCTGGGTCGCAGGGTAGCGCCTCTCAAGACGGCCGTGACGCGAGCGGGTCGATGCCGGATTCGCGCAGGATGCGCGATAGGACGACCATCGGCAGGCCGATCAGCGCCGTCGGGTCGGTGCTGTCGCAGCGCTCGAGCAGCGCGATGCCGAGCGACTCGATGCGTGCACTGCCGGCGCAATCGAACGGGCGGTCTAGCGCTACGTAGCGTTGCAACATCTGTTCCGTGAGATC
>DALYGT010000149.1:0-4408 GCA_031971375.1 Burkholderiales bacterium
GTAGAGCACGCCATCGTAGGTGCTCTGGGTGATGGTGAGGATGCGCGGCTTGGTGTTGCCGGACTCGCGCGCAAACGGATTGGCAGCGATCTTGGCGCGGATGTTGTCCGGGCTGAACTCGGCCAGCGGGATCGGCCCGATGATGCCGAAGTGGTTGCGCGTCGGCGTCAGGAAGACCGGGATCGCGCCGCACATGATGATCGAGTGCAGCACGCTCTTGTGGCAGTTTCGGTCGACCACGACGATGTCGCCCGGCGCCACGCTGTTGTGCCAGACCATCTTGTTGCTGGTGCTGGTGCCGTTGGTGACGAAGTACAGGTGATCGGCGTTGAAGATGCGCGCCGCGTTGCGCTCGGAGTCGGCCACCGGGCCGGTGTGGTCGAGCAGCTGGCCGAGCTCGTCGACGGCGTTGCACACATCTGCGCGCAGCATGTTCTCGCCGAAGAACTGGTGGAACATCTGGCCGACCGGGCTCTTGAGGAAGGCGACCCCGCCCGAGTGACCCGGGCAGTGCCACGAATACGAACCGTCGGCGGCGTAATGCGTCAGCGCACGGAAGAAGGGCGGCGCCAAGGTGTCGAGGTAGCTGCGTGCCTCGCGTACGACGTAGCGCGCGATGAACTCCGGCGTGTCCTCGTACATGTGGATGAAGCCGTGCAGCTCGCGCAGGACATCGTTGGGGATGTGCCGGCTGGTGCGCGTCTCGCCATGCAAAAAGATCGGGATCTCGGCATTGCGGTGACGGATCTCGCTGACGAACGTGCGCAGCTCGGTGATGGTCTCCTCCTCCTCGTTGGCCAGCTCTTCATCATCGATGGAGAGGATGAAGGCCGAGGCGCGGCTCTGCTGCTGCGCGAACGAGGTCAGGTCGCCGTAGTTGGTGACGCCGATCGCTTCGATGCCCTCCGCCTCGATGGCCTTGGCGAGGTCACGGATGCCCAAACCGGAGGCGTTCTCCGAGCGGAAGTCCTCGTCGATGATGATGATGGGGAAATGGAAACGCATGGCGGACTCCGCGTGGCGGGCTGTCGGGGCGGCCGAGGCCGGAAGGGACTGCTCAGAGAGGCGCGGATGATAGCGCAGCGACGCTACCGCCAATACCGGTCATGCGAGAGCCATGCGGCAGCGCAATGCCAGCGGCAAACCTTTGGGGGCACGAAGGAGCGAGCACCGCCCGCCGACCTGGACGGCTAGCGCAGCAGCTTCTACAGCAGGACGTCGCGGGTGACGCGGTTGCGGCGGAGGATGTTCTTGAGCTGCTTGAGCGCCTCGAGCTGGATCTGCCGCACCCGCTCGCGGGTCAGGTGCATGCGGCTCGCCAGTTCCTCGAGGGTGTAGACCTCGGCGTCGTAAAGCCCGTAGCGGTGGACGATGACCATGCGCTGACGCTCGTTGAGTTCGGCCAGCCAGTCGTGGACGTATTGCTCGACTTCCTGAGTCTGCAACAGGACATCCGGCGGCATCGCCTGATCATCGGGGACGGCATCGCCGATACTCAGCGACGAATCGCCATCCAAAGGCGCGTCGAGCGAGGCCATGCGCTCGTTGAGCTGCAGGATACGACGAACCTCCTCCACCGGACGCCCGAGCAGATGAGCGACGTCGTCAGGGGTTGGCTCGACACCGGTCTGTTGCTCAAGGTGGCGGGCTGCCTTGAGTACGCCGTTGAGCTCTTTGATGACATGCACCGGCAGGCG
The DNA here is from genome assembly GCA_031971375.1 of Burkholderiales bacterium. GTDB lineage: Bacteria > Pseudomonadota > Gammaproteobacteria > Burkholderiales > UBA3065 > UBA3065. The sequence continues at coordinate 1,698 of DALYGT010000149.1, forward strand.
GATGGTGCGCGCCTGGTTCATGATCGCGCGCTCTACGTTCTGGCGGATCCACCACGTGGCATAGGTGGAGAAGCGGAAACCGCGGTGCGGATCGAACTTCTCCAGTGCGTGGATGAGGCCCAGGTTGCCTTCCTCGATCAGGTCGAGCAGCGGCAGACCCCGGTTCATGTAGTGCTTGGCGATGTTGACGACCAGCCGCAGGTTCTGGCGGATCATGCGCTCGCGCGCGATCGGGTCACCCTTCTGCGAGCGGCACGCGAGTTCAAACTCCTCGGCCGGCGTGAGCAGCGGGCTGCGACCGATCTCGTTGAGATAGATCTGGGTGGTGTCGCTGCTGAACTCCTCGGCGACTGGCGAGCGTTCCTCGACTTCGGTGACGAACTCGCCGTCCTCATCCCTCGCACCGGCGTCGGGCTCGTCTGCCTCGTCGTCCAGCTCGATATCTTCGGCCTGCCGCGGGTGACGCATCGCCCGACTCCCAGTGTGTTTTGAAGCGTCTGTCGTAGACAAACGCGGTACGTTCTTTGTAACACGCGAATCGGAAATAGTTTCCGGACGGACAGGAAAAATTCACGGCCGATCCCATCCGCGGCGCGGGTCTGGACAGCGCCATCGGCGGCAGCTTCTGGAGGGGCCTTGCCCGGGTGGAGGACTACTGTTGCGTGCCTGACAACAACGGGACGAAACGCACCGCGTCGAGCGTCTGCTCGGCATGGCCTTCGGGGGTGCGGTCGATCACCCGCAGCACCTGCTCCTTGCCACCGACCGGGATGACGAGACGACCACCCACTGCGAGCTGCTCAAGCAGCGCCTGCGGCACCTGCATCGCCGCCGCAGCGACGATGATGCCGTCGAAGGGCGCAGCCTCGGGCAAGCCCTGCATGCCGTCGGCGTGCTTGAAGCGCAGATTGAGCAGACGCAGTTCACGGGTGGCACGCCGTGCCTGCGCGAGGAGTTCGCCGATGCGCTCGACCGAGTAGACCTCGGCGAACAAGCGCGCCAGCACGGCCGCCTGGTAGCCGCAACCGGTGCCGATCTCGAGAACCTTGCCGCCGCCGCGGGCCAGGTTGACGCCCTGGCGCAGCAACTCGGCCATGCGCGCCACCACGTAAGGTTGCGAGATGGTCTGGCCATGGCCGATCGGCAACGCCGAGTCCTCATAGGCGCGACTCTCGAGCGCCTCGTCGACAAAGATGTGGCGCGGCACCGACTGCATCACCGACAGCACCGTCTCGTCGACGATGCCTTGCGTGCGTAGCCGCTCGACCATGCGCGCACGCGTGCGCTCCGAGGTCATGCCGATACCGGACAGGCGCTGGTTCATGCCTTGCGGCCGAGCCAGTCGCGCACGGCGCCCATCTGGCCGGTATGGGTGAGGTCGAGTTGCAGCGGGGTGATGGCGACCCGGCCTTGGGCCACCGCATGGAAATCGGTCCCCGGGCCGGCATCGGCAGCGGCGCCGGCGGCACCGACCCAGTACATCGTCTCACCGCGCGGATTCTGCGCCGGAATCACCGGCTCAGCCTTGTGGCGCTTGCCCAAGCGCACGACCTCGGGCGCACCGAGACGCTCGTAGGGCAGATCGGGCACGTTCACATTGAGCAGGACCGGGCCACTGGCGGGCGGCGTGTCGATCCAGTAGCGGACGAGGTCGGCTGCGACGCGTGCCGCGGCGTCGAAATGGGTACCGGTCTTGGATGCCAAGGACACCGCGATGGCCGGGATGCCGAGCAGGTAGCCTTCGGTGGCAGCAGCGACCGTGCCGGAATAGATGGTGTCGTCGCCCATGTTCGAGCCGGCATTGACGCCAGAGACGACGACGTCGGGCACATGGTCTAGCAGCCCGGTGACCGCGAGATGCACGCAATCCGTGGGAGTGCCGTCGACAAAGAAGAAGCCACCTGGCGCCTGACGCACCATCAGGGGTCGGTCGAGCGTGAGGGAATTGGAGGCACCGCTGCGGTCGCGCGCGGGCGCTACGACAGTGACTTCGCCCAGAGTCGACATCTCACGGGCCAGCGCGATGATTCCGGGCGCGAAATAGCCGTCGTCGTTGCTAAGCAGGATGCGCATCGGGAGACCGCGGGTCAGTGAGGGTGGTCGGGGCGAGAGGATTTGAACCTCCGACCACCTGCACCCCATGCAGGTACGCTACCAGGCTGCGCTACGCCCCGACGAGCGGCGGATTATACAGGGGCGCTGGCGAGCCTGCCGGTCGATGCAGCGAAGCGACAACGATCCACTGGCGCTGTCACCCCAGCAGTTCACGGATGGCGACGAGTGCTTCCCGCACGTCCGGGCTCATGTTGAACCCTTGCAGAAGGGTGCCGGGCCGGGGTGTCGATGCCTGCAAAGCCCCGGAGCCCTGCGCGTGCACCGCAGCCGCTTCGGCCGTGGTCGCTGGCAGAGGCTTGGCGGAATCCCCGCCACGTGGCGTCCCGACCAACTGCTGTCGCGCGCCCTGGATGGTGAAACCCTGCCCGTAGAGCAGCTCGCGGATTCGACGGATCAGCAGCACCTCGTGGTGCTGGTAGTAGCGGCGATTCCCCCGCCGCTTGACCGGCCGCAACTGGGTGAACTCCTGCTCCCAATACCGCAGCACATGCGCCTTGACCTGGCAAAGGTCGCTCACCTCACCGATGGTGAAGTAGCGCTTTGCCGGGATCGGCGGGAGGGGGGCGAGCTCAGCCGTCTGCACCGGCGGTGGCCTC
>DALYGT010000150.1:0-2804 GCA_031971375.1 Burkholderiales bacterium
CGCCCCGCTGAACAGGCGTCGGCATCGCGCCGTCGCTGCATCGCCCAGACCACCACTGCAAGACACCACTCAGGAGACTCCGATGGACGACAACCGCGCCAAGGCGCTGTCCGCTGCCCTTTCCCAGATCGAGAAACAGTTCGGCAAGGGCTCGATCATGAAGCTCTCCGACGGCAGCGTCGAGAACGATATCCAGGCCGTCTCGACCGGCTCTCTCGGTCTCGACATCGCGTTGGGCATCGGTGGCCTGCCGCGTGGCCGGGTGGTCGAGATCTATGGCCCGGAATCGTCCGGCAAGACCACACTGACGCTTCAGGTGATCGCCGAGATGCAGAAGATCGGCGGCACCGCCGCCTTCATCGACGCCGAACACGCGCTCGACACCAGCTACGCGCAGAAGCTTGGCGTCAATATCGGCGAATTGCTCATCTCGCAGCCGGACACCGGTGAGCAGGCGCTGGAGATCGCCGACATGCTGGTGCGCTCGGGCGGGGTGGACATCGTCGTCATCGACTCGGTGGCAGCGCTGGTCCCGAAGGCCGAGATCGAAGGGGAGATGGGTGATCAGTTGCCCGGCTTGCAGGCGCGCCTGATGAGCCAGGCACTGCGCAAGCTCACGGCCAACATCAAGCGCACCAACACGCTGGTCATCTTCATCAACCAGATCCGCATGAAGATCGGTGTGATGTTCGGCAACCCGGAGACCACCACCGGCGGCAACGCGCTCAAGTTCTACGCCAGCGTGCGGATGGACATCCGTCGGATCGGCGCGATCAAGAAGTCCGACGAGGTGATCGGTTCGGAGACCCGCGTCAAGGTCGTCAAGAACAAGGTCGCGCCACCTTTCCGCGAAGCCCTGTTCGATATCCTCTACGGCGAGGGCATCTCGCGCGAGGGCGAGATCATCGAACTTGGCGTCGCCCACAACATCGTCGAGAAGTCTGGTAGCTGGTATGCCTATGGCGGCGACCGCATCGGCCAGGGCAAGGACAACGCCCGCGAGTACTTGCGCGAGCATCCGGCCGTCGCAGCGGAGATCGAGGCGAAGATCCGCGAGGTGGTGGGTGTCAAGCCGGCCATCGGCAGCGTCGCCGGCGGTGTCGGAGACTAAGCCGCCACGCAGGTCGCGACAGCGCGCGCCGGCGACCGTCCTGCAGCGCGCCGTCCGCTTGCTGGCGCGGCGCGACATGAGCCGTGCCGAACTCGAGGCGCGGCTGGTGCCCCGTCGCGGCGCCAGCGGTGAAGAAGCGCTATCGCCTGTCGATGAGACCGGGCCGGATGCCGAGCACGCCGCTGGCGACGCCTCGCCGGATGGTGCACGGCCGCCATCACCCACCACCTCGCCCGCGACGACTGCCGACGACGTTGCTGCGACCCTCGACCGTCTGGTTGACGCCGGCTTGCAGTCCGACGCCCGGTTTGCCGAGAATTACGTCCGCGGCCGTCAGGCGCGTACCGGCAGTCGGCGGCTCGCGGCCGAATTGCGCCAACGCGGTGTCGATGGCGACACCATCGGCGCCGCCCTCGAAACCATTGCAGCCAGCGATCTGGAACGCGCTCGCGCCCTCTGGGCACGCCGCTTCGAGCCCACGCGCGATCCACGTGAGCGCGCCCGGCAGATGCGATTTCTGGCTGCGCGCGGCTTCGACATGGCGGTGATCCGCGCAGTCGTCAGCGGCTCAGCCGCTGACGACGACCTTCCCGAGTCGGATTGAGCGCAGCCGACTAAAACTAAAAGCCGAAGTCGACGCAGCGGCCAGCCAGGCAGCGCAGCCGCGCCACACGAGCGATCTCGGCCTTGCGCGCAGCCTCGGCTTTGCGCGCAGCCTCGGCTTCGGCTTCCGCCTTCTTGAGGGCCGCCTGCTCAGCATCGGCGCGTGCCTTCTCCTCGGCAGCGATGCGGGCCGCCTCGGCCGTTGCCGCCTTCTCGCGCTCGGCCTTTTCCGCCTCCAGACGCGCCAGGCGCACGGGCTCGGATTCGCGCAATACCAGATCGAGCCGCGCGCCATTGGCGGCGGCGCGCATCGCTGCATCGGCGTCGAGTACGCGCGCCCGTCGGCCGCTGCCGATCACATACTGTTCATCACATCGCGTCATACGCCCGTCGGTCTTCGAGACCGGGCAGGGCACGTCGGTGCGCAGCGGCAGGTTGACGAAGCGTTCGCACGCGTTGGCGACTTTGCGCAGCGAGGGGTCGTCCGGGCTGGAGGGCCGGCGCGCGGGTGCCGGCCCTCCGGTGACCGGGACGAGGCCGGAACCGACCTCGATACATTCACGTTGACGCGGCGTCATGCTGGCAAAGAAGCCATCCCAGCGCTCGCGCGTCTGCTGTGGGCTCGGATTCACGTTGAGGTCGCGGAAATAGCGTCCGCTGCATCCCGATACCGACAAGGAGCCCTTGAAGCGGAAACGGCCTTCCCAATAGACCGTTTGCGGGCCATCGTTGCGAGGGGTGTAGCCGACGATCGTTTCGAACTGCGGGGGTTGCAATTCGCGTTCGAGACGGGTCCCCTCCGGGAGCAGGATCTCCACGTTGCAGGGCTCTCTGCCCGCGGGCGCGACGCTGATCCGCAACGGTGACTCGCGCCCGACGACGAACTCCTGTGCCGCAGCGTCCGGCACCAGACCCTTCGTCACAGACAGTGCGGTCGTCAGCGCGAGGGCAAGGCAAGCGTGCGCGAGGCTGCGCCCGACACCGCTGTCAGCATCAGGTCTGTTCCGGCTGTACGTCGCCGGCGAAACGCCCTCGGGAGACGGCATGCAATCGCTCGAACAGCTTCTGTTTGTCGATCGGTTTGGCCAGT
>DALYGT010000150.1:2904-4377 GCA_031971375.1 Burkholderiales bacterium
GGAGACGGCATGCAATCGCTCGAACAGCTTCTGTTTGTCGATCGGTTTGGCCAGTAGATCATCGGCGCCTGCCTCGAATACACGCTCGCGATCCTCGTTCATGGTATCCGCAGTGAATGCAATGATCGGCATCTTCTCGCCAATCTTGAGTCTGCGGATGGCCTCGATGGCCTCAACGCCACCCATCACCGGCATGCGAAGGTCCATCAGTACAGCGTCAAAGCCATTCCCTGACGCGCAGCTGGCGATCCTCTCGACGGCCTCGCGACCATTGACCGCTTGCGTCACGCGTGCATTCGCCCGCTCGAGCATGGTGCTCACCACCTCGCGGTTGATGACGTTGTCGTCGACCACCAGCACATGCAGACCGCTGACATCGGCGAGCGTGTCGTCGCCGGTGTCGCTACGCGATGCATCGGTCACGGAGGACAGTTCGAGATCAGCCCAGAAGGTCGAGCCCTCGCCAGGTTCGCTGCGCACACCGACATCGCCGTGCATCAGTTGCGCCAGCTGTCGACAGATGTAGAGGCCGAGTCCGGTGCCGCCATATTCGCGGTGGGTCGCCGAGCTGGCCTGCGAGTAGGGTTGGAACAGACGCTTGAGCGCATCCTCGCCGATGCCGATGCCGGTGTCGACCACTTCGAAGCGATAGCGGTTGGCGCCGATCTGTCGTGCGTTGAGCGTCACGCTCCCGGCCATGGTGAACTTGAGCGCATTGGCCAGCAGGTTGTTGATGACCTGACGCACCCGCACCGGGTCGCCGAACACCGTGCGCGGCAGTCGGCCCTCGGTCTGGTAGTGGAACTCCAACCCTCGCGCTGCGGCGATCGGCGCGTAGGTATTGCGCATGCTGGTGAGCAGCGTCTGCAAGTCGAAGATGACGTTGTCGAGTTCCATGCGACCCGATTCGATGCGCGTCATGTCGAGCACTTGCGCCATCAGCTCGGCCATCTCCTTGCCGCTGGTGACGATCTGGTTGAGGTACCCGCGCCGTACCGCGTCACCCACGTCTGCCGACCGGGCGAGTTCAGCCATGCCAAGGATGGCGTTGAGCGGGGTGCGCAGCTCGTGGTTGACGGTGGCAAGGAACTCGGTCTTGGCCCGGTTGGCATCACGCTGGCTCTCGGCCAGCGCCTCCGCTGCCCTGCGGCGTTGTTGTTCGGCGGCGTAGCGCTCCTCGATGACGCGACGATTCTCGGTCTCGAGTTGGCTGGCGCGCAGTAAAGCCTGCTCGGTCTGTTTGCGCTGGGTGATGTCGCCGATCACGCCGAGGACGCGCATAGGCTTGCCTTCTTCCTCGTACACGCCAGCGCACACCGACAGCCAATGCTCGCTCTGGTCCGGCCAGACCACCCGCAACTCGCGGACCCACTGGCGCTTCTCTTCGAAAATGGTGCGTTGCCACTCGGCCATCACCGCTTCGCGATCCTCCGGGTGGATGGCGCGGTAGTAGGTGTCGATGGTCCAGACTGG
>DALYGT010000151.1:0-1111 GCA_031971375.1 Burkholderiales bacterium
GCAGCCACGCGACCATGCAGTCCTCCATGACATGGCCACGCTCGAAGATGCGCACGCGCGTCTGTCGGTGTGCGACGTTGCTGCTCAACACGCCTGCGAGACCCGCGAGCAGGCTCGAGCGCATCACCGCCATCTGACGGGCGATCGGGTTGGCAAGCCGCACTGGCTCAGCGTTGCCATGCAGCGCCAGCTCGTCGGCCTCGTCGATGAAGGAGTAAGTGATCACTTCCTGATAGTCGCGTTGCGCGAGGCGCGCGTCCGGGCCGGCTACCTTGAGTACCGACTCGCCGCGCGGTGGCATGCCGAGGCTTGCCACCGGCGCGCGCACCGGCACCTGGTGATACCCGTGGACGCGCACCAGTTCTTCGATCAGGTCTTCTTCGATGCTCAGGTCGAAACGGTGCGGCGGCACCGTCACCGTCCAGGCATCGCCATTCTTCTGGTGGGACAGGCCCAGCCGGTCGAGGATGCCGGTGATGGTCTTGCTGCCTAGATCCATGCCGATCACCGCAGCGGCGCGCGATTCGCGCAGGCGGATCGGCGCGCGCTGCGCTAGTGCCTGACGCGCGGCTGTGACCGGGCCGGGCTTGGCGCCGGCGAGTTCCACCAGTAACTGCCCGGCGCGCGCCATGGCCCGCTCCGGCAGCGTCGGGTCGACGCCACGCTCGAAGCGGTGCGCCGCCTCGCTGCTCACGTTGAGGCGCCGCGCGCGGCCGGCGATGACGGCCGGCGCAAAGTGCGCGCTTTCGAGAAAGATGCTGGTGGTGGCTTCAGTCACGGCCGACTGCGCGCCGCCCATCACGCCGGCCACCGCCTGCGGCCCGGCGCCATCGGCGATCACCAACAACGACGGGTCGAGTGTCGCCTCGCTGCCGTCGAGCAGGGTCATGGTCTCGCCAGCGTTGGCGCGACGCACTGCGATGTCCCCGGTCAGACAGTCGAGGTCGAAGGCGTGCAGCGGCTGGCCGAACTCGAGCATCACATAGTTGGTGATGTCGACGACCAGCGACACACAGCGTGAGCCGGCGCGCTCGATGCGGCGTCGCATCCACAGCGGCGTGGTCGCGGCCGGGTCGATGTCGGTGAAGACGCGGCCCAGATACACCGGGCA
>DALYGT010000151.1:1211-4361 GCA_031971375.1 Burkholderiales bacterium
CCGGCCATGGTCAGCAGGTCCGCCAGCGCATCGGTCCCGCCCTGCGGCGAGACCCAGGTTCGCAACCAGCTTTCGGAGAACTTCATGTCGGGGTCCTCTGCTCGCGCCGCTCAGACGAACTCGCGCAGGAAGCGCAGGTCGTTCTCGTAGAACAGGCGCAGGTCACGCACGCCGTAGCGCAGCATGGCCAGGCGGTCGATGCCGAAACCAAAGGCGAAGCCGCGGAACGCCTCTGGGTCGATGCTCACGTGGCGCAGCACATTGGGATGCACCATGCCGCAGCCGCCGATCTCCAGCCAGCGATCACCCCACGCCATGTCGATCTCTGCCGAAGGCTCGGTGAAAGGGAAGAAGCTCGGCCGAAAACGCACCTGGAGGTCCTCGCGCTCGAAGAAGCGCTGCAGGAACTGCGTCACGACACCTTTGAGGTCGGCAAAGCTCACGTCGTGGTCGACCCACAGCCCCTCGATCTGGTGGAACATCGGCGAGTGGGTGGCGTCGGAGTCGACCCGGTAGACACGCCCTGGCGCGACGATGCGAAGCGGCGGCGGATGGGCCTCCATGTAGCGCACCTGGATCGGGCTGGTATGCGTGCGCAGCAGCCGGTCGCAGCCCTGCACATAGAAGGTGTCGTGCATGGACCGCGCCGGGTGGTCGTCCGGGGTGTTGAGTGCGGTGAAATTGTAGAAGTCGGTCTCGATCTCGGGGCCGTCTGCGACCTCGAAACCGATGCCGGCAAACAGCTCGCACACACGCTCGCGGACACGCGTGACCGGGTGCCAGCCACCCATGCGGGTGCCGCGACCGGGCAGCGTCACGTCGAGCGCCTCGGCCGCAAGTTGCTTGGCCAGCGCAGCCTCGCGCAGGGCATCGCGGCGGGCATTGAGCGCATCCTCGACGGCGGTCTTGGCGCGGTTGATGCGGGCGCCCTCTGCCTTGCGCGCCTCTGGCTCCATGCCGCCAAGCGCCTTCATGCGTTCGGTGATGAGGCCTTGCTTGCCGAGATAACGGGCCTTGACCTGCTCAAGCTGGTCTGCATCGTCGATCGCGGCGAACTCGGCGACCGCTTGGGCTTGCAAGGAATCGAGTGGATCCATGGGGGGCGGGACGAGGTCTGGGGTGGGTCGGTCGGCCATCAGCCTACCGGATGGCGTAGCGACGGACTGCCGGTGGAACCGCATCAAGACACAAAAAAAGGGGGCACCAGCCCCCTTTCTTTGACCGGTGCGTTACTGCGGCAGAGCGGCGCGGGCCTGTTCGGCGATCTTGGCGAAAGCCGCCTTGTCGAACACGGCCAAGTCGGCCAACACCTTGCGGTCGATGTCGATGGCGGCCTTCTTCAAACCATTCATGAACACCGAGTAGGTGAGCCCGCACTCGCGCGAGGCGGCGTTGATGCGGGCGATCCACAGGGCGCGGAACTGGCGCTTGCGCTGACGACGGTCGCGGTAGGCGTACTGACCGGCCTTCATCACCGCTTCTTTGGCGATGCGGTAGACGTTCTTGCGACGGCCGCGGTAACCCTTGGCCAGTGCGAGGACCTTCTTGTGACGCGCGCGGGCGGTCACACCACGTTTGACGCGAGGCATGTCGTGATCTCCTTACGCGTAGGGGAGCATGGCACGCACGCTCTTGATGTTGGTCTCATGAACCAGCGAGGTGCCGCGCAGCTGACGCTTACGCTTGGTCGCCTTCTTGGTCAGGATGTGGCGAAGGAACGCCTGGCTGCGCTTGACGGCGCCGCTGCCAAGCGTGCGAAAGCGCTTCTTCGCACTGCTCTTGGTCTTCATCTTGGGCATGACTGCTCCTAAAGCTCTTTCGAGCCATCTGTTTTAAACCGCGCCGGGTGGTCTGGCGACACTTGAGACCCGGACACGCCTTGTCAGGGTCTTACGACCCTTGTTCGGGGTTTTGACACCCCGCCAGGACCCGGAGGCCCTGCTCACCCGAGCGCTACTGCTTGCGCTTGGGCGCGACCACCATCACCATCTGGCGGCCTTCGAGCTTGGGAAACTGCTCGACCGTGGCGATCTCGCCGAGGTCGTCCCTCACCCGTTCCAGCAGACGGACACCGAACTCCTGGTGCGCCATCTCACGTCCGCGGAAGCGCAAGGTGACCTTCGCCTTGTCGCCTTCCTCCAAGAAACGCAACAGGTTGCGCAACTTGATCTGGTAATCGCCTTCGTCGGTGCCAGGCCGGAACTTGACCTCCTTGACCTGCACCTGCTTCTGCTTGAGCTTGGCCTCATGCCGCTTCTTGCTCTCGCGGTACTTGAATTTGCCGAAGTCCATCAAACGGCACACCGGGGGTTCTGCGGTCGGTGCGATCTCGACCAGATCGGTGTCCGCCTCGCCTGCCATCTGGATGGCAGCCTCCAGTGAAACGATCCCCAGCTGCTCGTTATCAACGCCGATCAGGCGCACTTGCCGTGCCGTGATCTCGCCGTTGATGCGCATATCCTTGTCTTGCGCGATGTTCCCGTCTCCTCAAAGCTGACGCGGCAGATGCTGCCGACGCCCGAAACAGCGCCGGAACCGATCCGGTCGCCGCAAAAAACGAAACCGTTCTAGGTTCGCTCCGACACGGATTGCTCGAGCATCGAAATGAACCCGTCAAGGCCCATCGAACCGAGGTCCGCGCCGCCGCGACCGCGAACGGCAAGTGTCTGTGAAGCCACTTCCTTGTCGCCCACCACCACCATGAATGGCAGCTTCTGCAGGCTGTGTTCCCGGATTTTATAGCCGATCTTCTCGTTCCTCAAGTCCAGCTCGACACGAAAGCCTTTTTCTTTCAAACGGCTGGCCACCGAGGCGGCGTATTCGGCCTGCCCTTCGGAGATGTTGAGCACCGCCAGCTGCACGGGCGCGAGCCAGCTTGGGAAAGCCCCGGCGTGATGTTCGATGAGAATGCCGAGGAAGCGCTCCATGCTGCCGACGATCGCGCGGTGGAGCATGACCGGGCGCTTGCGCGAGTTGTCCTCGTCGACAAACTCCGCATCCAGACGCTCGGGCAGGTTGAAGTCCAACTGAATGGTGCCGCACTGCCACAGGCGGCCCAGCGAATCCTTGAGCGTGAACTCGATCTTTGGCCCGTAGAAGGCGCCCTCGCCAGGCTGCAGATCGAAGGCGAGCCCGTTGGCACGCAGCGCA
>DALYGT010000152.1:0-4352 GCA_031971375.1 Burkholderiales bacterium
GTGATGGTGCCGCCGGAGTAGTCCTTCCACTCCCACACCCGCTCGAGGAAGTTCTCGCGGCCGACATCGTGGCGGCTCAGGCCCTTGGCCTCGAGTTGCCGCTCCACCACCATCTGCGTGGCGATGCCGGCGTGGTCGGTGCCGGGTTGCCACAGCACGTTGGCGCCGCGCATGCGCTGCCAGCGCGTCAGTGCGTCCATCAGCGTCTGGTTGAAGCCGTGGCCCATGTGCAGCGTGCCGGTGACGTTGGGCGGCGGCAGCAGGATGCAGAAGTTGTCGCCCTTGGCGGCATCGATTCCGGCGGCGAAATACCCGCTCTTTTCCCAGCGCGGGTACCAGCGCTGCTCGATCTCGGCGGGTTCGAAACTCTTGGCGAGGGTCATCGTCGGTCTTTCAGGTTCGGTCTTTGAGGTCGTGGTGCTGCAGCGGGTAGCCGCGGTCACGGTAGAACTTGTAGCGCTCGCGCGCAGCCTGCACCGACGCCGATTCGGTGCCCACCACTTCGAGCAAACGGTTGAAGCGGCTGAAGCAAGGCGGTGTGTCGTCGCGCAGGTTGATGAGGATGTCCTCGTGTGGCACAGCGGCGGGGTCGTGCCCGACCACCACCGGCGTTCGCGCAGCGAGCGCGTGGTCAGCAGCGCAGTGCGGCAGGAAGCCGCCCGGCGGATCTGCCCACAGCCGCGCGTCGGTTTCGGTAGTGTGCGCGGCGTCGCGCGTCAGGACCCAGACGCGATGCCCGGCGCGGACCGCCTTCAGGGCGAGCGAGAAGACGGTCCGGCCGGGGTCGCTGCTGCCGGCGTAGAAGTCGACCCGGGTCACGCCGCAGCAGCGCGGTCGCCACCCGACCGGCTGATGAGGAACTGGGTCAGCAGTCCGACCGGGCGTCCGGTGGCGCCTTTCTGCTTGCCCGAGACCCATGCGGTGCCAGCGATGTCGAGGTGCGCCCACTTCATGTCGCGGGTGAATCTCGACAAGAAGCACGCCGCAGTGATGCTGCCACCCGGGCGTCCACCGATGTTCGCCATGTCAGCGAAGTTGCTCGAGAGTTGCTGCTGGTAGTCGTCCCAGAGCGGCATGTGCCATGCGCGGTCCCACGCCGTGTGCCCGGCGTCGAGAAGCTCCTTGGCGAGCCGGTCGTCGTTGCTGTAGAGACCACTCGCCACATGCCCGAGCGCGATGACGCAGGCACCGGTCAAGGTCGCGATGTCGATGGTCAGCGCCGGCTTGAGCTTCTCCTTGGCGTAGGTCAGCGCGTCGCAGAGGATGAGCCGGCCCTCGGCGTCGGTGTTGAGGATCTCGATGGTCTGGCCGGACATGCTGGTGACGATGTCACCCGGCTTGGTCGCCTTGCCGCCCGGCATGTTCTCGGTGGCGGGGATGATGCCGACCACGTTGATCGGCAGCTTGAGTTGCGCCACGGCCTTCAGCGTGCCAAAAACCGAAGCAGCACCGCACATGTCGTACTTCATCTCGTCCATCTCGCCGGATGGTTTGATCGAGATACCGCCGGTGTCGAAGGTCACGCCCTTGCCGACCAGCGCCACCGGTGCATCGTCCTTGCCGGCGCCCTGGTAGCGCAGCACGATGAAGCGCGGCGGTTCGGCGCTGCCGCGCGCCACCGACAGGAAGGAGCCCATGCCCATCTTGGCAATGGCCTTCTCGTCGAACACCTGCACCTTGAGGCCGGCCTCCTTGCCGAGCGCTTCGGCGCGGTCGCCGAGGTAGGCGGGTGTGCAGACGTTGCCGGGCAGGTTGCCGAGTTCGCGCGCCAGATTGGCGCCAAGGCCGATCGCGTGGCCCTCGCGCAGACCTTGCTCGGCCAAGGCCTGCTCGTCCTCGCCGTCGGCCCAGACGGCGATCTTGGTGAGACGTGGCGGGTCGTCGCGCTTGCTCTTGAGGTGGTCGGGACGCTGCGCGGCGTGCAGTGCGATCTGCGCGATCTGGCTGGCGTACCAGCCGGCATGACGACGCCGCACCGGACGGCCGTCGAGGCAGACCGTGAGGTCTCGTGCGGCGCTGCCGAGCACGGCGTCGATGCCGCCACGCATGGCCTTTAGCCATCCGGCCTCGCCAAGCTCGGCGACCTTGCCGAGCCCGACGACGACGATACGCGTCGCGCCGTCTGCGAGCGCGATCACCTGTCCCGATTTCCCGGTCAGGTCGCCGCGCTTGATCGCTGCTGCGATCACACCCCCGTGCTTGGCGTCGATGGCACGCCCGGCGGCGCCGAGCTTGCCGCCGGCCTCTGCAGTGACCAGCAGGCACTGCCCCTTGAGCGCATCGGCGCTCCCACCTCTCGTGCTAAATTCCATGGTTCTATCCCTGATGTGTGAGGGGCTGAACGCCCGATTATATGCGGGACCACGAACCAGCCCCCGACGCTGCGCCGCGCTCGACCGAGTCGTCTGGCGCGGGAGCACCCGCCTCAGGGGTCGCTTCCCGACGCTTGCTGTCCGGCCTGTTCGGCAGACGCATCAGCGGCGAGTGCGCCTCGGTCGCCCTCGGCGTCTTCGCGGTGCTGTTCGGCATCATCGTGACTGCGCATCTGGTCCGTCTACTCAACCGTGCCGCCAGCGGCAGCGTCGCAGCCGACACCGTGTTGGCCGCCATGTCGTTCCAGACGCTCAATCTGTTTCCCCTAGTGCTGGCTCTGACCATCTTCGTTGCGGCACTCATCGCGCTGACCCGCGCGCACAGGGACAGCGAGATGGTGGTGTGGTTCGCCTGCGGCGTGCCCCTGCGAGCCTTCATGGTCCCTTTGTTGCGTTTCGCGCTGCCGTTCATCGCGCTCGTCGCGCTGCTGACGCTGTTCGTACGACCATGGGCTGTGACGCGCAGTCTCGAGTTGCAGTCCGAGTTGCAGTCGCGTGACGAGATCGCGTTGGTCGCCCCAGGCGTGTTCAAGGAGACCCGCAGCGGAAAAAAGGTCTACTTTGTCGAACGTTTCGCCGATTTCGGTCAGAGCCTCGCTGAGCTCTTCATCCGCTCGGCCGACCCGCGTGGCGACAGCATCACCGTGGCCCGCTCCGGCAACGTCGAGCGCAACGACAAAGGTGACCGCTATTTGGTGATGCGTGATGGCCATCGGTACGAGCCGGGCGGCGACCCCGGTACGTGGCGAGTCACGCGCTTCGAACGCGCCGATGTCCTGATCCAGCCGTATGACAAGGAATCTCCGGGGGGCAGCGCCAAGTCGCGCAGCACCGCCGAGCTGTTCGCGTCGGACCGCCCCGCCGATATCGCCGAGCTGCAGTGGCGCTTCCACATGCCCATCGCTGCACTGCTCCTGGTCCTCCTGGCGGTGCCGCTGGGCTTCGTCAACCCGCGCGCCAAACGGTCGGTCAACCTCGTCCTGGCGATACTCATCTACGCCGTCTATAGCAACGCGCTGAGCATCACCAACGCTTGGGTGGCACAGGGCAGGCTTGCGCCACTGCCCGGCTTCATCCTGGTCCACGTGGCATTGGGCGCCGTCATCCTGGCGCTGCTGGCGTGGCAGACCGGTATGTTTTCGCGCTTGCGGGGTCGCCCATGAGTCTGCTCTCGCGCGACATCGGCAGCCGCCTGTTCGGCACTGTCGCCCTCGTGAGTGCCGCACTGCTCGTCCTGTTCGGACTGTTCGATCTGATCGACCAACTCGATAGTGGCAGGGCACGAGCCATCACTGTCATCCAGGCGCTCGGGCTCACGGGCCTCTTGCTGCCGACTTATTTTTACGAGCTGCTGCCGGTGGCGACACTGATCGGCAGCATCCTCGTCATGGCACAACTCGCCTCCAGCTCGGAGTACACGATCATCCGCAGCTCGGGCATCTCGGTCGCGGGGATGTTGCGTACGCTCGCGCTGCCTGCTTTGGCGATCGCGCTGGTCGGCGTGCTGGCGGGCGAATGGCTCGCACCACAGGCTGACCGTTACGCCCGCCGCATCAAGCTCGGGGGCGGCGAGGCGGTGGTGGCACAACAGATGAAGAGCGGCTACTGGCTCAAGGACGGTCGCAACTTCGTCAACCTGGCTGGCGTCTTGCCGGATGGCGAACTCAGTCGCCCGACGGTCTACGAGTTCGCGGCCGATGGCAGCCTCCAGACCATTCGGCGGGCTCGCTCAGCGCGCTTCGATGGCGAAGACCATTGGCGCCTGGATGAGGTCGAGTCGACTGTGTTCTCGGTCGGTGGGGTCAGGGTCACGCGGGAAGCCTCCCAGCGCTGGGGGACCCGTCTGGGCCCCGGCATCCTCGATGTGATGGCAGTCCCGCCCGACCGCATGACGGCCCTCGAGCTTTGGCCCTACCTCGAGCATCTGCGCAACAACCGGCAAGAGACCGGCCGCTACGAGACCGCACTCTGGGCAAAGCT
>DALYGT010000153.1:0-4326 GCA_031971375.1 Burkholderiales bacterium
GGCTGCGCCGGTGTATTATTGGCCGCTCGGGCCCGCCGCCGCCGAGGCGATGGAATACGAGCAGGCTGCGGTGTTCCGCGATCAACTTTCGGCGCTGGCCAAGGTGCGTGCGCAGCAGGCGGTGAGCCGAGAGGGCGGCAGCATCGGGGATGTAGATGTGGTGGCGGTGGTGCAGGCAGGCGGCATGAGCGCGGTCTGCCTGGCGATGGTGCGCAATGGCCAGCATCTCGGTGACCGTGTCTATGTGCCGCAGCACGACCGAGACGCCACGCCGGCGGAGGTGCTCGAGGCCTTCGTGACGCAGCGTTATGGCGATGGCAGTGCGCCGCCTGAACTGGTGGTGAACATCGAACCGGCTGAGGGCGACCTTGACGGGCTGCTCACCGCGGCCGGGCGGCCGGTGCGTGTCGGTGCGCATCCGCGCGGGGATCGCCGTGTGTGGGTCAAGATGGCAGAGGAGGCGGCGCACCGTGAACTGCTGCTGCGGCTCGGCGACCGCGCCAACCAGAACCGTCGTCTGGCCGAACTGGCCGAGTTCCTCGGGCTGGACAGCCCGCCGCGGAGAATCGAGTGCTTCGACATCAGCCACACCATGGGCGAGGCAACAGTGGCGAGTTGCGTGGTCTACGAAGACGGCCAGATGCGTCCCGACCAGTACCGCCGTTACAACATCGCCGGGGCCGCGGCGGGCGACGACTACGGCGCGATGCGTGAGGCGCTGACACGGCGGCTCAAGCGGGCGGGGGAGGCGAGAGCTGCAGCCGTTGGCAGCGGCGCGGAGGGGGGGGTCGACACTGCGGGCGAAGTTGTGGCAGTGGCCCATGCTGCCGTGGAGCTCGGCACCACAGACAGCAGTGCGCCCAGCGTCAAGCCGGCGCCGACGCTACCCGATCTGCTGCTGATCGACGGTGGGCGAGGGCAACTCAACGTCGCCTGCGAGGTGCTCAACGAGCATGGCCTCGGCGACCTCGCCGTGATCGGTGTGGCCAAGGGTGTCGAGCGCAAGGCCGGCATGGAGCAATTGGTCTTCCCCGACGAGGAGGCGCCGCGTCGCCTGCCGGCCGACCACCCGGCGCTGCACCTGATCCAGCAGGTGCGCGACGAGGCGCACCGCTTCGCCATCACCGGGCACCGCGCGCGACGCGGCAAGGCGCGGCGCTCGAGCAGCCTCGAGGACATCGAAGGCGTCGGGCCAGCGCGCCGACGCCAATTGCTGGCTCATTTCGGCGGATTGCGCGGCGTACAATCGGCGAGCATCGAGGACATCGCACGCGTCGAAGGCATCAGTCGGACGCTTGCCGAGCGCATCTACCGGGAGTTGCACTGAACGTGCCCCTCAATCTGCCGACCGCAATCACCTGGGTGCGCGTCGCCATCATCCCGCTGTTCATCGCCCTGTTCCACCTCGATCTGGGTTTGCGCCCGTACCGGGTCGATCAAGTCGCAGCGGGGCTGTTCCTGGTCGCCGCGATCACCGACTGGCTAGACGGCTGGCTGGCGCGCCGGCTCGGTCAGACCTCGGCTTTCGGCGCCTTCCTGGATCCGGTCGCCGACAAGCTGGTGGTGGCCGCCGCATTGGTCGAACTGGTGGCCTTGCAGCGCATCCCGACCTGGATCGCTGTGGTCATCATCGGCCGTGAGATCGCGGTCTCGGCGCTGCGCGAGTGGATGGCGACGATCGGGCAGCGCCAACACGTTGCGGTCAACTGGCTGGGGAAAGCCAAGACGGTTGCGCAGATGGCGGCCATCCTGCTGCTGCTCTACAACGTGCCGCTGTCAGGCATCGATCTGCCTGGGCTCGGTGCCGCGCTGGCGTGGCTGGCAGCAGCACTGACGCTGGTGTCGATGTTCCTCTATCTGCGTGCAGCTTTGCGGGCCGATACCAGCGGGTGACCCGGCATCACCTGCGACGTCCAAGTCTGGTTCGCGTAGGAGTGGTTTTTGAGTGAGAGCAGATCGTCCACGGGGACATTTGACGCAGGATTTTGCACTCGCTATTATCACGCCCTTAGCTTGATGCGGGAATAGCTCAGCTGGTAGAGCGCAACCTTGCCAAGGTTGAGGTCGCGAGTTCGAACCTCGTTTCCCGCTCCAACCCTCTTTTATCTGTTTTGAGATCAACGAGTTGTCTTGGTCTCAGGTTTGTTTTTCAAAAGCGTGCGCGGAAGCGCACGATACAACCCAAAGGGGAGCAGACGCTCCCTTTTTTGCAGGTGCCAGCGCAATGCTGGTTGGGTGGGTGTCGCGGCGGAATCCCGTCGCGAGATGCACGGCGCGATAGCAAAGCGGTTATGCAGCGGATTGCAAATCCGTCCAGGGCGGTTCGACTCCGCCTCGCGCCTCCAACTTGCGAAACTTCGTCTTCGTATATCCTTGCGGTTGCTAGATTCGGCCTGGAGGCCGCGTTGCTCAGTCCATCCGTAAGGCAGTTGCATCGCCTGATCTGTTCGCCGCATGTTCTGGTACGACTGGACGGTACGATCGTCTACGCGGATGCCGGTTTTGCCCAGCACATGAGCCGAGAGGGCGAAGACCTTGAGGGACGCTCTCTGGTCGAGCTCACCAGCCTCACGCGGGATGCGCTGCTTGATCAGGTGTTTTTGTTCTCGTGCAGCCCGGACTGGATACAAGCGCGCCTGCAACTGCTGGCTGCCGACGGCACCGAGATCGATTTCCCCTGCCGCGGGCTGCTGTTGACGCCCGGTGGGGGCGGCGAGGACGCGCTGGTGTGCATCTGCCTCGACGAGCGCATGCAATTCCAGCTCCTCCGACGCAGCCTGCAGGCCGAGCGCATGGTCTGGCAGCAGGCCAACTTCGACACGCTCACTCGGCTGCCCAATCGCCAGATGTTCCAATACCGGCTTGAGCAGGAAGTGTTCTCGAGCGGCCGGAACGGGTCGGCTTTTGCGCTTTTGTTCATCGACCTCGATGAGTTCAAGGACATCAACGACACCATCGGGCACGCACATGGCGACCAGTTGCTGAAAGAGGCCGCCCAACGCCTGCAGGCCTGCGTTCGCAAGACCGACCTGGTGGCGCGTCTCGGCGGTGACGAATTTGTTGTGTTGCTCAGTCAGGTCAAAGAGTTGCAAGTGGCCGACAGCATCGCTCGCAAGATCCTCGAGTCGCTGGTGCAGCCGTTCAACCTGTCGGGTCAACCGAGCTACATCTCGGCAAGTATCGGCATCGCCTGCTTCCCCGAGGATGGCGACACCCCGGCGGAACTTCTGCGCCATGCCGACCAAGCGATGTATGCGGCGAAGGCAGCCGGGCGCAACACCTGCATCCGATTCGAGCGAGAACTCGAGGAGAAGGCGCTCAACCGCGTGCAGATCGCCCGCGACCTGCGTCAGGCGCTCAACGAGGGCCAATTCACATTGGTGTATCAACCGGTGCTCGAACTGGCGACGGGGCGTCTCGTGCGCGCCGAGGCATTGATCCGCTGGACGCATTCGGAACGGGGCCCGGTCTCGCCGGCCGAGTTCATCCCGATCGCCGAACGCAACGGCTTGATCGGCCGCATCGACGAGTGGGTGTTCAACGAGGCCACCGACCAATTGCGCGTCTGGCGCGAGTTCGTCCGCAAAGACATGGTGTTGTCGATCAACTGCTCGCCGCTGGCGTTCTCATCGCTTCCGCGCAGCGAGGGCCCGAGCCCCTGGCGCAAGCGTCTCGACGAACTGCAACTCCCTGGCGACAGCATCGTGCTTGAGATCACCGAGGGCTTGCTGCTGGAGGCGGGCGCCCGTGTCACTGAAGCGTTGTCGAAGATCGCGCGCGAAGGTCTGCACGTAGCCATCGACGATTTTGGCACTGGCTACTCGTCGTTGGCTTACCTGCGTCGACATGACATCGACTGCCTGAAGATCGACAAGTCCTTTATCGACACCATCGGCGCCAATGACTCCGGTACCGAGATCGCCGAGACGGTGATCGCAATGGCAAAGAAACTGGACATCGAGGTGGTGGCGGAGGGCGTCGAGACGCAGATCCAGCACGACACGCTCAGTCGTCTGGGCTGCGACTACGTCCAGGGCTATCTCTACTCAAAGCCAGTGCCGGCCCAGCAACTCACCGCGATGCTCGAGCGCAGCGAGCGACTCGGGCCCTGGGCAAGCGCCTGATTCATCTGGCTGTCTCCTCGGGCTGGTGCCTGCGCGCCGGTAGAATGGCTCGCACGCCAGGGTGGTGAAATTGGTAGCCACAGCGGACTTAAAATCCGCCGGCCGCAAGGCCTTGCCGGTTCGAGTCCGGTCCCTGGTACCACGCACCTGGTCACGAGGCGCCTGGTCATGGGCCGTGCGGCCCCTACTGTAAGGCCCAACC
>DALYGT010000154.1:0-4285 GCA_031971375.1 Burkholderiales bacterium
GCCAGCGCCGTGTTGCCCGCAGCGCGCGCCAGCGTCGGCCGCGCGAGCTCGTAGCCTTGCGTGCGCAACGTGCGCCCGCCCTCGCCCATCTGGCGGGGAGCGTCGACGAACGGGCTGACGACGGCCTGCCCCACCGCGCTCGCCGCAGGCGCGGCAAGGCGCGGCAGATAGGTGGGGTCGACGGTCGAGCGCGCCGCGCCCATGCCGACGCTCATGGCGGCCGATCCCAACCCCTGCAGCGCTTCTTGCCCGCCCGCCATGGCGTCCGCGCCCATCGCGCGCGCCCGCGTCGCCAGAGACGGCCTGCGCGCCGTGGCCTGCAGTTCCGGCAGGGTCGGCACGTCTGACGCCGGAGCACGATTGCGGGCCGCCTCAAACAGCGATCGCGACTGCGCATTGTCGGTCAGGTTGCGGTTCGGCACGGCCATGCGGCTGAGCGTGTCCACGCCCGCCGGAACCATCGCCGCCGCGCCGATTGCATAGTCCCGGCCCAGCACGGGCCCGGGGCGGCCGTCATTGCTCATGGCGTAGATGTCGTCGCGAACCTGGCGGGAGCGGTCTGACTTGCGCGGCAGGTCTTCGACGCGGCGCGGGCGAGGCTTCTTCTGCTGCGGCGCGTCCTGCGGCGGCGCGTCGCGCGTGCTGAAGTAGTCGTCAAGCCATGTCATCGACGCCGCCGTCTTTGCTTTTCCGTGACCCCGGCGCGCGTGCCGGTCACGACTGTGCCGCCCATGACGCGTCGCGCCTGCGCCGACGCGCCGTAGCGCGGCAGGCCGTCAATCGCCGCCGCAACCTTGGCGATGTTGGCGTCCGTGGCCGGCGCATAGAGCAGTCGCGCCAGCGCCTCGTTGGTCTTGGGATTTTTGATGCCCGGCAGCCGCTGCCGGTCATAGAGCGACGCCAGAGTCTCGGTGATGAAGCCTGTGGGGCTCTGACCGAAGGCGATCAGGTCATTGACGATGTTGCCTTCCTCTGCGCCCTCGGTAAAGGCGCGCATGTCCTCGGTCAGCGGCGCGGTCGGGCTGCTTTGGTTGTTCAGGACAAAGCGGTGCGCGCCTTCAAGGTTGGTCTCGCGCGCCATGCGCAGCAGCAGATCCTCGGCCTTTTCCTTGCCCAGCACCGATTCCAGGCGTTGCCGGAACAGCGGGTTGTTGATGATCTTGCGCGCGAAGCCGCTTTCATTGTTCGCCAGCCGCACCTGGAAGTCGTCGTGCAGGCCGACCAGAAACGCATCGAACGCATCGTCGCTCATGTTCTGGATCGTCTGGTCCAGCTCACCGGGGTGCATGTTGAGCGCCTTGCGGCCCACATCCATGGACTCCCGGAACGTCTTCGTTCCGGCATAGGCGGCGTCGGTTTCCGCCAGCTTTGGGTAGGCGCTGTGGAGGTTGTCGCGGAATGCCGCGCCGCGCGCGACGTAAGATGAGCCTTCCGGCGTCCACGGGCCGGCGGTCGCCGCCCGCTGGTCAAGCCCGCGCTTGTACATGGCGGCGGCGCGCGCCGAGAGGGGCGCATTCAGCGGTTGTCCGCTGGCGATCGTGCGCAGCTGTTCCGCCGCCTGCCGCACGTCGTCAAGCTGCGCAATCAGCTGTTTCTGCTCTTGCTCGGAGCCGGCGCGCTCCAGGCGACTGATGATGCGCGCTTCTTCGTTGCCGAGCTGGTTCTTAAACCGCTCCTTTAACGCCGGATTGGCAGTCAGTTCGTCGGCGGCCCAGTTGATGGCGTTGATGTCGTTGATCTGGCCGGACATGGCGCGCGCGGCGGCCTCGTCTGCCGGCGGCTGCAAAAACGCATTTTCATAAGCCTTCGGGAAGAAGTTGCGGCGATGCTGCTCGATCATGTTCGCCGCGTCGGCAAACCCGACCGGCCCGCGTTCCATTTCACTGCCGATGTTCTTGACGATGGACTCGGCGAACCGGTCGCTGCGCGTGCCTTGGGCTGCGGTGTAGCCCGTGTCGACCGCGGCGGCGCGTTGATCGCGGACCAGTTCGCCAGCGGCGCGCGACGCCAGATCGTCCGAAGCGTTGTTCACGCCAAACTTCGCCGCGCGTGCGGCGTTGATGGCGATCGCCTGCCCCGGTCCCTGCTGCTGCGCCACCGCGCGCGCGGCGCGCCAGCCCGGGCCGTTGATCGGCCCCATGGCCTGAAACACATGCTCGCCGGTCTGGCCGGACGAAGAATTGCGAATGCGCTGCGCCCGGAGTCGCACGTCGTCCGGCGTCATGTTCTGCGGCCCGAGCACCTTCGTCTGCAGCAGGCGCGCGGCCTTCTGTTCCGGCGTGAGGAACTGCCGTCCGACGAAATCGGCAACGGCGGGGACCGCGCGGGACGTCGCGCCAAGGCCCGCGCCCAGCGCGGCGCCACCGCCCGCCGACAGGGCGACGCCGCCAGGATCAAACCGCTCCTCCGGGGTGACGCCCGACAGGACGTGCCCGCCCGCGCCATAGGCCGCGCCGACTGCGGCGCCGGTTGCGATCGGGCGGGTCGCGGCCATGGAGATGGCAGCGCGTCCCGGCGCGGTGGCGACGCGCGCCGCAGTTCCCAGCGCGCCGCTGCCCGCGGGAATGGCCCCTGCCCCTGCCGACGCCAGCACCGGCAGCGCACCGCCCATTCCGCTGAGAAGCGGTGCACTGTAGGGGCGACGCGCGGCGAAAATTTGCTGCTGGGCGCGCGTGTTGTCGGCGGCGCGGCGATAGCCCTGCTGGTAACTGCCGCCGGTCAGCGCGGAACCGACGCCGCCCATGACGCCTTGCAGTTCATCCCAACCGTTCATGGTGAGGCCGCCGCCCAGCGTCGCCAGACCGCCGGCAATGTCTGAATAGCCGACCGCCCGCATGCGCTGCGACGCAGCCGCGCTGATGTGCGCGCGCGCCGTCGCCTCATCAGGGGCCGTTACCTGATAGACGCGACCGTCCGGGCCTGTGGCGCGATACTTGGGCATCAGCGGCGCTGCTGGTCCAGATCGATCACGTCGTCGCCGCCGGACATCGCGCGCTGCTGAGGCTCGCGCCCGAACGCGCCGCGGCGAATGGGCTTGAGCCCCGAACCTTGCTGGTAGATCGCGCGCTCCTGCGGCGCCCATGCCTCGTCAAACCCGGACAGCGTTCCGTGCGTCCGCAAATAGGCATCCATGGCCGCGGTGCGCTGTTCAGCCACCTTGGCGCGCATGACCATCTGCGCCGCAAGCATGTCGTTGGTCGGGCCGGGATTGTTCACGGACGGATACGTGGAACTGAGGCGCGCGGCCTCCTGCGGCGTGTTCGCCATGGTCGCCTGTCCCGGCTTCAGGCCCGCAGTGAACATGGAGGCGTTGATCGCCTTCATGGCGGTCATGTCGTTCAAGTGGCGGCTCAATCCGATATATGGCGCGACCGTCTTGGCCACAGCGCCGACCGGACCGTCATCCACGAGCAGGTTTTGCAAGCCCGTCGTGCCGGTGCGGTTGTTGATCTGAAGAAACTGGAGCGCCAAATCGGCCTGACGCCGCGCCGCATCGGCGTCGACGCGAGCGTCATTCTGTGCGCGCCGGTCCTCTGCAAAGCCTTGTGACCGCATTGGCTCCAGCGTGTAGCTGGCTTGCGAGTTGGGGTCGCCGCCATTGTAGCGATACTGCTTTCCGTTGCGGCCGACATAGACTTGTCCCGGAACAGGCGCCCCCATCAGTTGCCCCCGTCGAAATAGCCGGGTTGCCACGGCTCAAGAGAACCCTGCGCCGCGCCCGCCGCGCGGCCAACGCTCGCAAGTCGCCTGCGCTCTTCCCAATAATCGGCGTTCGGCGTCCAGTTCCCCGTCTTCAGGTTCAGGATGCCGCCGTCCTTCCATTCGTACTGCGGCTTCACGCGCGCCCGCACGAACTCTTCCGGGTCCAGCCGCGCCGAGACCTGCTCTTCCGGGGACAGCGACGCGATCAGCGCCTCCAGTTGCCGCCGTTGCTCATCGGCCTGCCGCCATTGCGCGCGCTGCTGGTCCATTTCTTCGCCCTTCCAGCCAAACTGCTGCTGGGTCATGGCGTCGAGCTGCGCTTGCCGGCGATTGTCGTGCATCTGCTGAATCGTGCCGTCGAGCCGGTTGCCGCCGTCGCTCAGATCCCGCAGCCCCGCGCCAACCATGCGCCAGTTGTCGGGATTGCTTGCAAACCTCCCCGCCGCTTGCCTTAAGCCGCGACCGAAGGCGCCAAACATGCCCATGCTACTCTCTCCACCAGTTTGGCGTTGCCATGCTGCCAAGCGACACGCCCGCGCCAGCGGTGGGCGCCGCACGCGACAGGAACGACAGCGGGTTGCCG